>JAVVRZ010000001.1:0-300000 GCA_036654455.1 Clostridia bacterium
TTTTTAGTACTTTCCATAGTAGGTTTAGTATCTATATTTGTTTCGGTAAACTATGTAGAAGTTTCTAGTTTTATTAAATCTTATCTAACCGAAGCTCAAATTCAATTTGTAAGAGACTTTGTATCTAATATAACTAACGGCTCAGGCGTAGCCGTATTCGTACAGACAATAACTTCTCAAATAGTAGTAGCTCTAAGCATCTCTACGCTTGCGTATTCGCTTAGGGCTATTACATATTATATTAACTTTGTTTTTAAAAAGGTATCTTATCTTATTTCTATCAAACTCAAATCTATTTCTTCTTTCGTATCTTTAACCAAACGCAATCTTCAATTTAGTCGTTTCAATCAATAAACTTTCTTAATTTAATTTAATCACATCTTTGTATCACAATTAGAATTTACTTGTTAAAGTTCTCTTTTTTGCGTTATGCAAAATTTGACTTAATATAAGTTCTATTTGTCGTTACTTATAAAAAAACACCACTAAGATATCTAAACCATATCTTAGTTAAAAATATAATTTATTTTTAAGGAGGATAAATAATGAAACAAAAAAGGAAAGGCTTTACCCTTGTCGAACTAATTGTAGTAATAGTAATTATTGCAATTCTTGCCGGCGTACTTATTCCTACGTTTGGTATGGTAATAGAGCGAGCTAGGGTTAGCAACGACACAACCAACGTTAAAAATATGAACCAGTATTTGGCTCTTGCTGCGCTTGACTACAAGGTCTCGCACTTCACAGCCGATGAAGTTAAGAATATTTTAATCGAATTTGATTTAAAAGCGGAGCAGAAAGGTAAATCGCTTTGGTATGACAGAGCTAACAACAAAATGGTAATTGACGACGACACTACCACGCTAAATCCGGTGGGCGCAAAAGTAAATGATAGTCATTTTAATGCTTTAAATAATATAAGTTCGGCATACGCCGAACCAGCCCAACCAAAGGCGAAGATTTTGAACTTTCCCTCGGCTCTTGAAGCAGTTGGAAACAATACGGCTTGGTTATATATGGACTCAAATAATAACAAGCCCGTTGGAAAGGCAATTAATACTATTAAAAATTTAATAGAAGAAACTAAAAAAGCCAACAAGAATAGCGTAGGTCGTAGCACTCTGTTAGCTACGTTTAACACTGCCATTGCAACTTTAAATCCTAACGTAAAGGAAGTATTACAAAATTTTTCACCTGCAACAACATTATATATTGCTAGCGATGGCTTCTATTCTTCGATAGAAAACCCAAAAACGGACATTAGCTTGGTTCAGGTATTAAACTTTACAAATGTTGTTTTTATTGATGGATTAAAGACTTTGCCGGTCTCTGATTTTAAGACATATCAGCCTGATATAAAAATAAGAGTTGTAAATCCAATAATTATACCTTGCACAATTTCAAGCTTATCTGTAACAGCTGAAAAACCAGGAACATTTGTAAATTTAACAAATGACACCGTAGTGTCGGCAACCGTACCTAGCGTAATTACTTCTAATACTATTAATCCAAATATTGTAGTCGCTCAACCTAGCGTAAACAACAGTTTTAGAATTCAAGTTATGCTTATGTATCCAGTAAGTGAATCAAAACCCAATGACCCCAGAAAAATTGTTGCGTGTCCGCTAGACGGAACGATTATCTTTGTGCCGGTTGGGTCAAGTTTCTATATTGACATTACAACACAAGAAAGGGGGGCTATGGCAACGTTTAACGTTGATTATATTTCTTTCGGCAAATCCGCCGATGGGACTATTCGCAACGCTAGTGCCATTAGAATTACTTATTTCAACGCAGACGGTACAATATTAGCCTATGGCGAGGTCAATTATATAGAAACAGACGCAGTATTTCCACTCACAAATAAAATGGTTAAATAGTTAACTGTGCAATGGCAAAGTATGCCTGCATAATAAATAAAAATAATAAGGAGAAAAACAATGAAAAAAGTAACAAAATTAACAGCGTTAGTATTACTAATAGTTGTAATGACGTCACTGCTCGCTTCTTGTGGCGCAAGTAAGATTACCAAAGTTGAGCTTGTAACAGCGCCAAAAAGCGCAATTTTAGCCACTGAGAATTTAGGGACAGTAGCGCTTAAATTTACAGTAAAAGACGTAGCAGACCCAGTTAGCGTAACGCTTGACCTTACTGCTGGTCTTCCGGCAACTATCAAGGTTAACGCCCTAACTGTAAACATTACTTACACCGGTTCCGGCGTAGACGGAGCAAACTACAAGAAGGTAGTTGGTAATTATGAGATAATTGCTACATTTAAAGAAGGTAAAGAAATTGGCAAAATTACTTTTAATTATCGTGTAGTTACTGACCCAATCGACGCTAACTTTGCGACAGGCGCTGGTACGCAAACTGACCCATACCAAATAACAACTGCGCAAGAGCTCAACAATCTTAGAAATATGACAGCAGATGCAAATAAAGGTAACTACTACAAGATTATGAATGATATTGACCTTGCTAGCATTGCCAACTGGATACCTATCGGCGAAATTACAACACGTACTGTTGCCGATAAGATTGTAATTGAACCCGTTCCCAACAAAACATTTACCGGCAAGATTGATGGTAATAACAAATCTATTAAGAACCTTACAATTAATTCATCTGTTGATACCGAAGCTGGTTTTATTGGTTTGTTTACTTATCTTGGAGCAGGTAGCGAAATTAAAAACTTATCTTTCGTAAACGCTAACGTAACTGTTACGGGTCACCTTTACACATATTCCGCTATACTTGCCGGTAGCGCATCCAAAACTACTCTTACAAATATCAACATCGTTGGCGGTACGGTTACGGGCGGCAATAGAATAGCCAGTATTGTCTATGCTGTCAGCGGAACAAGCACGTACACGAACTGTGTGTCGTCTGCTACGCTTAACGTACAATGCAATTATAGGACTATCGCAGGCGGACTATTTGGAGAGCTTTGTGGCGAAGATGAAAGAGCTAACGCTAATATTATAGCTCGCACGCCTTCAATCTTTACCCTAACAAATTGCGAATTTAAGGGTCAAATGAACATCAAGGCGCTTAGTGCTCATTCTACATCGTTTAGATGGTTTGGTCAATTATTCGGTGGTACGTCGTATACAGCTGGCGCTCCCACTGGAACAGGCATTGACGTAGTCGTAAATAACTTTAAAGCAAACGGCAAGATTAATGTGCTTAAACACACCTCACTAACTAACGGTATTGACAGTTTGATACCTGTGGGCACGGCCGGCAACTTGTTTATCTATGTTGACACTTATGATGGCATTGCGGTAGACAAACTATTTAACAGCACCACTGATAACAAAGCTTCGGCTGGTAAACTTGGTAGAGTACACTGCAACTGCAAACTTATCATTAATGGCAGCGTAGTCGCTTAGAACATTAATTCTGCTACACAATATTAAACAATAAACTAAAAATATTATTTTAGCAACTACTGACTATAACAAATAACATTACTATTAGTAATTAAGTAAAACTTTACAATGAATTAAAATTATAGCACAAAAACTGAAACACACTTATTAATTTCAAATACTTAAATGGTCTTCTTCAAGACGCCTTCTGTTTGTTAAATACGGCAGAAGGCGTCTTTTTGCTAATTTTATAAAAAATATGAAATTCTATTGTAATTAAAGGCATTAATTGTTATAATAATATAGATTAAACAAATGTTAATCTATTGTTTTGTTTTTTTGCTTAATTAGCAACAAAATAATTAAAAGTAAAACAAATGAGGGAAAAATGAAGTTAAAACCAAATAGAGATTATTCACGGTACGATTACTTGACGATTGCGATTAAGACCGACAAGCCTAACGAAATTTTATCGTGCTATAAAGATTTTTGTTGGGAAGTAATTGAGAGCGCCGACGACGACCAGTTTGACGATATCATTCACGTTTCTTTTCGACGCAAACACAAAATAGCTAACAAGGATAGGTTGCAACTTCTTCAAGTTAATATGGAAACCGCTCTTAATAAATTGGGCAAAATTTGCAAAAACAAACACTCTAAATCGGCTTGGTTAGGTATTCCTTTGGGTATTTGCGATTGCGGACTTGCAATAGGGGGTATTTTGCTCGTGCAATACGCCAAATCGTTATTAGGACTTCTTGGCGGAATTTTTGCCGTTTTGGGTAGCATAGTATTTTTAGCAATTTTGGGCATACAGATAAAAAAACTTTTTAAAACCGAGATTAAAAATTATATTAAGTTTTCGGACGACATCGATAGAGAAATAGCTATTATTTGCCAAGAGGCAAGGCAACTTGTTGGAGAAAAAGTATGAAAAGGGTTACTACGCTAAGGTCAAAGCGGTATGCTTTTAAGGTTCACTCTCGGGATACCAAAACTGTAAAAATTAAAACCGAAAATAATGGTTACGGCGTGTTTAAGACCGTTTTTGTTGTGTTTTTAATAGTTTGGCAACTTGCGAGTTTTCTTTTTTTATATTTTTTATTTTTGGCGGCTTACCGCTGGTACTTGATTATTTCATTTGCGCTTAGCTTAATTGCCTGTATTCACGTGCTTTCTACCGAGAAAAACGGACAGTCCAAGGCAGTTTGGATACTATTTTTAATTATTTGTTTTAGCTTTGCCTATATAATATACATTTTATCGGACGAGCATATCTTTTTTGCTCGTGCAAAAAGACGCTATAATGAAATATACAGCGCAACCGAGAATTTGCGAGGAGAATATGTTGCGCCCATAAACGCAAATACCGCCGTTAAGGAAGACGTTGAGTATTTGCATAATACGGGTTTGTTCATACCATATACCAATACAGATATTGTATATTTTCCTTCGGGCGCTCAACTTTTTGACGACGTTTTAGCTCGACTTGAAAAAGCTGAAAAGTTTATTTTTATGGAGTTTTTTATCATAGCCGACGGCGTTCTTCTTACTCGTTTGCTAGATTGTCTAGCCAAAAAGGCGAAAGAGGGCGTTGACATTCGTATAATTTATGACGATATGGGTAGCCACCGCACAATTCTTAACAGCACAAAAGAGCGAATAAAGAAAGACGGTATAAAAATATTTGCTTTTAACCGCTTAATTCCACGTTTTAACGTTGCCTTAAATTACCGTGACCACCGTAAAATAATAGTAGTAGACGGCAAAACCGCTTATACCGGCGGGTCTAACATCGCCGACGAATATATCAACGAAAAGCAGATGTACGGTTACTGGAAAGATACAGGCGTAAGACTCGACGGAACGGCTGTCGATGGTTTTACCTTAATTTTCTTGCGTCAATGGGAATTTTTAACCAAAACAAAACAAGACTATTTACCTTTTTTAAAACTAAATCAGCCTACTACAAATACTTCGGTAGTTATGCCTTACGCCGACGGACTTGACTATGCTTCGGCTATTGGCAAAAACACGTACTTAAATATAATGGCTTCGGCAAAAGAGAAGTTGTATATTATGAGTCCATATTTTATTCCCGACGACAGCATAATTAATATGCTAGCTAATAAGGCGCTTTCGGGAGTTGACGTGCGTATCATTTTGCCCGGCATACCCGATAAATCTTTGGTATACAGCGTTTCTAGAAATAATGCCGAAAGATTAATCGATAGCGGAGCAAAAATTTATTGTATGAAGAACAGTTTTGTGCATAGCAAACTTGTTTTAAGCGAAAATTCCGTAGTAATAGGTTCAATCAATATTGACTTACGCAGTTTTTACCAACAATTTGAGTCAGCCGTTTACACTAACGATGCCAAAGTTTTGAGTGATGTTTTGCAAGACTTTGACTTAACTTTTGAAGATTGCGAACAAATTACCAACAAAAATACTAAGCGTCGCAACATATTTAATCGCATCAAGGCAGGTATTCTTCAACTGTTTGCGCCATTAATGTAGCAAATTAGATTAACGTAATTGACAAGAAAAAATAAAAGCAAACCAAGTTTGGTTTGCTTTTTTGTATTAAAATTACAGTTAATGGGTGATAGCACGAATAAATACCTTTGGCTTAGAGTACTATGTATGTAATAATATTCTTAGCAAAACTTAGATTGGTTAACTAAATATTATTTAGCTTTGTTTTTCCTTTGGGGCGAAGTGGCAGTCATATTTTTCTAGAATATGACCTTTGCTTAACGCAAGTAAAATTGCAGGCACTAAGATAAGTTGTATTAATATTCCTAGCCAAGTATTTATAAATGCGCTTGTTAGCGAGGCAACAAGTATTGCGACAAATGTTATGTCCGGCGTTATTAGCGATAAGAGTATTACCCTAGCTATTACAAATACAATTCTACCTAGCGTCATAGCGCAAACAAGAGCTAGCAAATAGTTTATTTTTTTAGTTTTGTCTATTTGCGTAAAAATCTCCATAAATATGCCAGAGAATAAACCATAAGCGACAAGCTCAAATACCATTGGCACAAGGGCGTTTGGAAATGGTGGCATACCAAATATTAGAAAAGACATTGTCGGCGTAAGAAGTCCGCAAATTGCGCCCATAAGCCCTCCGCAAATAAGTCCGCATAAAAGCACAGGTATGTGCATTGGCGATAGTAGGGTTGCGGCGTTAGGTATAGCGTGCAGTATTTGTGGCATAAGCACGCCTATTGCAACTAACATAGCAGTCGTAGTCGATAGAAGTATTTTATTTTCTTTAATAAATCTAATTTTCATTTGTTTCCTCATTTTTTGTAGATAGGCTTATCTATTGAAGTATACCATCACTTAACTTATTAGTCAATGTCGAAATTATTTTTTTGTTTAGTATTATTTTTTAGCAATTTATTATTTTTCTTTTTAAGACGTTACAAACTTCATCGATGCTATTTGACAAGATATTTTATAAAAATATGTAACTCAAATGTGAAAACTAGGTTAAACTTAGGTTTTGTTAGGCGTCAAAAGCTAGACATTTAACATAATAAGTATTAATATAATCATTATATGTTACTAGAATACGAACAAATTTTTTGTTAAATAATTAATTAAATTTTGAAGATAACTAAATCAATACTATTATTTAATAGTCTATAATATTAGTAAATATTACTTAAAAGGAATGGCAAAATGCGTAAAAATAAAAAGACTCCGCTTAATGTAAGCGAACAAGACAAAGTTAATAACGGCGATAAGAGCGAACAAAGTAGCGTAGACAGCCAAGTTCAACTAGAAGAACAAAGTAGCGTAGGTAGCCAAGTTCAACTTGAAGAACAAAGTAGCCTAGACAGCCAAACTCAACCAGTTGGCGAAGAAAACAAGAAAAACGACCTCGAAACGCAGTCAATCGGCAAATTGATGTTAAAGCTTACTATTCCCGCCGTAGCCGCTCAAATTATAAATATGCTATATAATATTGTCGACCGTATTTATATCGGGCATATGTCTGTAAACGGCGACCTTGCGCTAACCGGCGTTGGCGTGTGTTTGCCTATAATTATGATTATTTCTGCTTTCGCCGCTCTTGTAAGTATGGGCGGAGCTCCCCGAGCCTCAATGTTTATGGGCAAAGGCGATTATAAATCGGCGCAAAAGACGCTAAGTAATTGTTTTTCGTTGCAAATAGTTGTTTCAGCTGTGCTTACGGTTATTCTTCTAATTTGGAATCGCCCAATTCTTTTAGCTTTTGGCGCAAGCGCAGAAACAATTCAATACGCAAGCGGATATATGTTTATTTACGCAATCGGCACAGTTTTTGTTCAGCTTACTTTGGGTATGAACGCTTTTATTACTGCGCAAGGTTTTGCAAAGATAAGTATGTTAACCGTCGTAGTTGGCGCAGTAGCTAACATTATACTTGATCCAATCTTCATTTATGGCTTTAATATGGGAGTAGAAGGGGCTGCGCTTGCAACAATTATTTCCCAAGCTATTTCTACTGCCTGGATAATATTCTTCCTTGTTGGAAAAAAGACTATTCTTAAATTAAATATTAAAAATATGATACCTACCCCAAAGATAATATTACCTTGTCTTGCGTTAGGACTTGCTCCATTTATTATGCAGGCAAGCGAAAGCATACTTTTTATTTGTTTTAATACTTCGTTATATCAATACGGCGGTAATATCGCTGTCGGCGCAATGACCATTCTAACTAGCGTAATGCAATTTACTATGTTACCGCTACAAGGCTTTTCGCAAGGGGCTCAACCAATCAGCAGTTACAATTTTGGCGCTCGCAATGGCGAAAGAGTTAAAAAGACCTTTTATTTATTGCTAAAAATATGCGTAATCTATTCGACCGTTCTTTGGGCGTTGATTATGCTTTTCCCACAAATGTTTGCAAAAATGTTTACGCCCGTGCCAGAATTAATAGAATACACCAAGTGGGCGCTACGAATTTATATGTCGGTTTCTTGCATTATGGGCATACAAATAGCCTGCCAAATGACTTTTATATCAATAGGCAACGCAACTTCTTCAATTATTGTCGCTTTGGTAAGAAAATTTGCAACGCTAATACCACTTATTTATATTTTACCACAAATAATAACCAACCAAGTAATGGCGGTTTACCTTGCCGAGCCTATCGCCGACGTAATAGCGATTACTTTTACGGTTTGTTTATTTGCCGTTCAATTTAAACGTGCCTTAAAGAAACTTGATATGCCCGAAAAACTTGCAAATTTAGACAACCCAAAAGTTGTTTAAAACAAAAATTTGCTTATTTTAAAAATAAAACTAAGTAAAAATAATTAAATAACTTAATAATCTAAATTACATTACAATTAGTAAGGATAAATTATGGACGAACAAATTATCAAAAATGAAAATACCGAAAATTTAACCGAACTTGCAGGACAAGTTAATCTTGCAGAGTTCTTAGAGTCTATTAAACCGTTTAGAGAAGTTATGATGCATTATGATTGCGCAATGGAGGAAGTTCGTACAAAAATAGTTGTGCTTGACCGAGAATTTGAAACTAAATATAAACGCAACCCTGTTGAAAACATAGTAACTCGTCTTAAAAAGCCAATTAGCATACTTAGAAAGCTAGAATTTCTACATTTGCCAGTAAATATCAATAATATTCAAAATGGTTTACACGATATTGCCGGCGTAAGAATTATTTGTTCATTTGTAAGCGATATATATGAAATTGCCAACCTTTTAACCAAACAAGACGATATAACGCTTATACAAACCAAAGATTACATTAAATCGCCAAAGCCAAATGGTTACCGCAGTTTGCATTTGCTAGTTAGCGTGCCAATTTTTCTTTCTAACGGTAAAATTCCAGTTTGCGTAGAAGTGCAAATTCGTACTGAGGCGATGGATAGTTGGGCAAGCGTCGAACACAAAATAAAATATAAAAAAGACATAGACAACACTCAAATTACCAAAAGATTAAAGTCTTGCGCCGAAAAGATGGCGCACATCGACCAAGAAATGCAAGAAATTAATCAGGTAATTGAAAATTTATCCTCAATATAAGTCAAAGTAACAGTTGTTATTTGAAACTTGTTTTATATAATAAGCTGTAATTACTTTAAGCTTTATTTTTTTAACGCTTCTAGTAGAAGTAAGTAGTTTAAAAACAAACTAAACCTCTCTCTAAGCAAAGATAATAGCTAAGTAAGGTCTAAGCGAAATAGAAAAGCCTTTATAAAATTATATTTATAAAGGCTTTAATTAATTTAGCAAATATTATTAATTGAAATTAATTTATTTTTAACTCAACTTTTTGTTTGTTTTAATGTACTTACCTTTTTTAATTCTTGCGTCGATAGGTTTTATCGCATTATCGGGTATGCCCCAATTAGCGCCCACTCTTTGAGCGCCATAAACTCGATTATCTTTGCATAGTATCGCAATTCTTCGTTGTGAAATTCCCCATTTTTGACTTATTTGTTTTGTTGATAATAACATATTAAAATTCTCCGCCTTCTTTACCGTAAAGTAAAACCATTTTTTGGTCGTTTGTCCAATTAATCGTTAGAGCGTTTACCTTTATCTCAGTTTTTCCGTCCTCGCTAGTGATAGTTAAGTCTTGTGTGTCGCCCTGTTTAATTTTTTCAACTAGACAGGTTTGACAAGGCGAATTTCTACCGCCCCTTAAAGTTTTAAAGCAGAACGAACCCATAATCGCAGAGGGGATTAAGGTCTTCATTTGCATATTTGTATATTCTATCGAATGTGTTCTAGGGTTGACAACGCAAATAAAGTCTGGCAAAACATCTAATATTTGAAGTCGTGTGCTTAAATTTGCAAGAACTACGGCCTCGGTTCTTTTTTTGTATAAGAATACGTCTATAATTTTAGACAAAAATGATAAATCTTCGATTTCTTCTAGCGTCCATACTCTATTTTTAATACAATCGTCAAAACCAATAAATCCGCTTATCTTTCCTTCGTTTATTATTGTGGTTTGTAGGGCGGACTTAATGCCTTGTTTTTCAAATAGTAAACGCATATAGCTAGGCAATCCCAGCGTATCTTTACAATATAATAAACCGTTACTATCAAAACTTTCAAGTATTGAACTGTTTTCAAAACTCATAGGCACATTTTGCATTATTTCTAATTGCGGAGGTATGCCTTTTTCGCACCATTCGTAGGTATTGCTTGTAAAAGTATTGTCTTCGTTATTTTCGTATATAGCCACTCTGCTTACGTGATATTCTTGTCCTATTGCGGCAAGCGCCATATTGATATTGATATTAAAGTCTTTTGAAGAATATAGTAATTCAAATATGCGTTCTTCTATGTTGTGCGACGTCCTTAGGTTGTGCAATTCTTCGTCGTTTGTGCGTTTAGTTTCAATAGAATAACTATCCGCCTCGCTTTCGTCATACAGCACAAACGTATCTTTACCACCTTGCTTTGCTTTATATAAGGCGGCGTCGGCCTTGCGATATAATGAGTCAAAAGATTCTAACTTATCTTCTATTACTATAACGCCCATACTACACGTTATTTTATAGTCGCCTTTTTCGCCCTGATATACTTGTCTAAGCATAGCCGAAGTAGCCGTTACTTTTTTAAGTATATTATTTGACGAAATAGCATCTTTCATAAGTATTGCGTATTCGTCGCCACCAATACGAGCTACGATATCGTCTTTATCAAAGAAATCTTTAAGTTTTGTAGCTACGTCAATTAGCACAAGGTCGCCAAAAGCGTGTCCCAAAGTATCGTTTATGCCCTTAAAATTATCAATGTCCAGAACAATAAGAGCGTATAAGCTATTAGTATTATTTTGCAAGGAGGCATTAGCCATTGTAGAACACGCCATTTTATTATATAAACCTGTCATTTGGTCTATTTGCGTTTTAGTTTCAAGGTAGTCAGCGTGTTTTTTGGTTTCGTCAATATCGCTTATTATACCAACTATTCGCCAAGGACGGTTAAGATTATCTTTGCATAGCGTTAAGTCAAATCTAGCCCAAATAAAGCTATTGTCGCCCCTTCTAATGCGAGCTTGATAACTTGTCGAGCCGGTTTCAAGCAGTTCTTCCATAGTATTGTTTGTAGCTATTAAATAATCGTCTGGGTGAAAGAAATAATGAGTAATTTTATCTATAAATTCGTTATAGGGCAGAGTCGAATAGGCAAGCGTATCGGCAAATATTTTTTCGGCTGAAACGCCAAATATTCTTTCGGCGTTTTCAAAGTGAGTATATATTTGCTTTTTTAAATCAAGTTCGAATAACGCTCCGTTTGACGAATTAATTGCCACCGTAAAACGTTCTTGACTAAGTCTAAGTTCTTCTTCTTGCTGTTTAACTAAGGTTATATCGGTTACAATAGTGTGATTGCGCAATTCTCCGTTATCTTCTACAAGGAAACCGTTGTCCATTACCCAAATAATATCGCCGTTCTTTTTATGTATGCGATAGGGCATTTTATATGTATTGCCAACTTGCAACTGTTTTAAATAGGTATCAAATACTTCTTGCCTATCTTCTTCAAGCATAACGTCTAAATACTTGCCATTAAATAGACTTTGTATATCTTCTAGCGTGTAGCCTGTCATATCGGTAAAACCTTGACTGGCGTAAAGAACGATGGTATTTTCGGGCGTTCTAGCGTGTTCGGTTACAATAACACCGCCGTTAATGTTACTAAGTAGTGATTGATATTTCTCGTTTGCCAGTACAATTTGCCTATTGTGCTTTTTGTAATTTAGCGCAATCCAAGTCAACAATATTAGCCCTGCAACAATTATTTGTAGCACAAGGGTAAGCACAAGGCTAGACATTTGTTTTTCTCGTTGTAACATAAACGAATCTGAGGTAAAACTAAGAGTGTACCAGTTGTTAATAAAGGAGGGCGTGAAGCTAACATATCTTCGGTTGCCATTATATTTGAAGGCAAAGCTTATTGAAGAACCTTTTTTCATAGCGGTTTTAATTTCTTCTAGCGATATATCTTTAAGCGTTGTTTTTGCAAGATAAGTAAATATATTGTTTTCGTCGCACATATTGTCTTCGTGTTGACTTTGCAATATAATATTGCCGTCAAGCGATACAATAAATCCGTAGCTTTCGCTAAAATATATCGTATTAAGTAGCAATTCGCCAGCCTTAGAAACGGGGTACGCTCCGCATAAAACGCCTATTACGGCGTCGTCATTTTTAATAGGAATAGTAATTGTTAGGGTTTTTTGTCCTTCTACAAGCGTGCTATCAAGTTCATTGACATTTTTAAATCCTTGCATAGCTTGTTTAAAATAGTCACGGTGACTAACATTTACCCTGTCGCCTATATTTGAAAAACTGTCTCCGTCCTCGTTGCAAACAATTAATCGAATAAATTCGCATTTATCGACAGCGCTTTGCAATATTATCTTAGTGTCTTGGCTAGACCAGTCAGGGATATCTTTAAGTAGGACGGATACCATTTCCATTATACTAAATTTACTATTAATTTTGTCTAAAAAGGCTTTGTTGTGATGTTGCGATATTTCATTTAATGTTTCATAAGTTTCTGTTGTAGAAGTATCAGTTAACTGTACAGAAAAACCCCACATTATACCAACCATAATCGCAATCATAACTAATGCAAATACCATATTAGCAATTATTCTTTTGCGCTTCATTTACCTAGCTCCTTTGTGATGCCAATTAAATTAATTGTATTCTACCGCCCGAACAAAGTCAAGTATATTTAGGCAATAACATACTGTTTGTCATAAACCCTTGGTATTGTTTTAACATAATTTTAGTTTATAAATTTACATAAAGTGTTGCATTTCTCTATTCAAATGTGATACAATCATAAAATATTGAAATATATCTAATAATTGTTAGCAAATAGGGTGAGATAAATGAAAAATTATTTTTATACAAAAGACCAATCAGCCGTTATAGAATATGAGGATACGGCTTACAATTCCCTAGTTGAAATAGTATTGTCTTTTAGTCAACAATTTGCCGAATTAGGACTAAAAATTGATTGCCAACGCAGTTATTATGATTTTTCGGACGGTACTACTACCCAAGAAAGACCGGAAGAGCAAGCCTATTATGATTTCTCATTCGTTTACAACATCATACCACTTGATAGCGACATAGCCGAGGCGACAAAGGTCGGCAAACTTATAGACAACTTTACTTCGCTTAGTTCCAAACGCAAAGGAAAGTTTTCTATGTTTACGCCCGATTTTATTCAAGAAATCAAGCAAAACGTAGCTACGACTTTGCAAGTCGCTTTAACAAAAATTACCGAATTAGGTTATGACCAATATCTAGCAGATTTTAAGGCAAACGACGAAGTAGAAGTCGCTAGGTTTACGGCAAAATTTAAACGCCTTAAAACCTTACTTATAGCTCTATTTCTTGCGGGAATTGTTGGCTTAGTCGCAATAATTATTTTTGCAACAAAATATTTCGGTTAGTATTTCAAAATGCAATATAAATCGTAATCGTTTATTGTCAATTAACTAAATAAATTTAATTTAGTATACAATAGATTAAAAAGGTTATAATTTTCTATGTAATTAAATTTAAGATTGCTAGCTTAGTTATAAT
The DNA here is from genome assembly GCA_036654455.1 of Clostridia bacterium. Taxonomy (NCBI): domain Bacteria; kingdom Bacillati; phylum Bacillota; class Clostridia; species Clostridia bacterium. The sequence continues at coordinate 13,967 of JAVVRZ010000001.1, forward strand.
TTTCTACTTGATAAATTGTAACTAATAGCACTTAAAAGATAAATATATCACGAATATATCACGTAATAAACACTAGGCAAACTTAAATTAACTGTAAAATGAATAGAGTAAAAGTTGATTAAATGTCATTATATTTATCATAAAATATCTTATTATATGTAATATATTGCATTTTTCACAGTAAAAGAAGGAAATAAGTTATCTCACGATTATTGACATTTCAAAATATATGGTGTAATATGTATAATAAGGAATAGGGGGGTAAGCGATTTCATACATAAGACAATATAAAAATGGCAAATTTTTTAAAAAGGAAAGAGATATTATGTTAAGTGAACAAAACAAACAAGAACTAACTACAGCTATGGCGGACAACTTGCATATGCTCAGGTCGCATCTCGGTTTAACTCAAGACGAAATTGCAAAAATTATTGGTGTAAGCAGACATACGGTTTTATCTATTGAGAATCAATCCCGTGAAATGTCGTGGAATACATTTTTGTCACTAATTTTGCTTTTCACCAAGAATGAAAGAACAGACAAATTAATGAACATACTGGGCATCTACACTGACGAGTTAAACGACTTCCTTAAATTAAGAGGTAGAGTTAAAGTTAGACAAGGCGCTAAGAACAAGGCAAACTAACAAACTTAATTTAGTCCGCATCAACAGAAAAAGTGTTTAGCCAAGATTATTTTTTGGCTTGACATTGTTTTCTTGCAAAATAGTATTGCTCAAAGCGGTACACTGCCCAGAGCTGACTTTTGGTCAATTACGTATATACCGTTATTGCTTTTTTAAGTAATAACGGTATATTTTTGGTTTTTATACCGACATAACGCCAAAGCTAGGCTTGTTTTTGTTGTTAGTATCAAATTTAATTTGTTATATTGCAGTTTATGCCAGCGTAAAATACATTTTTTGTTTAGCTGATAAATAAATTAACAAATGTATTTATATAATTAAAAAATGATATAGACAAACAGTCGTATCTTTGCTAAAATGAAGTAGAAAATAAAATTAAGGAGATTTAAATGATAGTTAAATTAGTTACAGTTGTTTTTGACGCCGAAAAACTTCTTAACGAGCCGAGAGGAGTATATGCAATAGGCGCAATAAAATCCCTTTTGAAAAAACTTTATACTAATATCATAATTGTGGACTTAGGAATATCAAAATGCGCTATAAAAGTTTTTATAGGCGAAAATGCGCCTTGTAGCAAGGACAAAGAAATTCAATCAGCAATTTTAAAAGAACTTAGCGATACTTGCATTAATACTTCGCCAAAAATTGGCGTGAAAGAAACTACCTTTGTTCCCAAAGAATTCCTTGCCTCAACCGAAAGCCATAAAGACGACAAAGAAAGCGACGATTTCGAAGACGAAGAAGAAGACGAAGAAGACGAAGAAGTTTTAGATGATTTTTTTACCGACGAGAAAACCGAAAAGATAAGTAATCTAGATGAAGTAAAACAAGAAGTTGATAATTTGGTGGGGTGCGAAGAATTTAAATCGCTTGTAAACGAGATTATCTCGGTCGCTCCTCAAATTATCAAATATAAAACAATAAATAGTTTTCTTTCGCAACATTATTTATTTGCAATTAATCAAGGGTGTGGTCTTACAACCTATCTTAAATTATTCGCAAGTTTGCTTAATGCGCTAGATATCTTTAACTGTGATTGCGATACAGTAAAGGAAATAAAACTTCCTTCGCCAAATAAAGATACCGCAAGTCAATTAGTCGACTCAATTTCTTCAATCGAATCTTACGCATATAGCAATAAAATGGTTTGTATAGACATTAGTAATTGGATAAATCAAACCAACAACATACAATTTAAGCAGTTTTTGACCGATTTAAGCAATTTAGAAAAAGTAGTAATTGTCTTTCGCGCGCCTTTTATCGAAGCTGACATTTTAGAGAATATTTCTCGCAGTATTGCGGATATTTTATATATAAAAAATATCTCATTTGCTCCCTTTAATAATGAAGAGCTTAACATTTTTGCAAAACGAGAAATTAAAGCTATGGGTTTTGAAATGGAAGACGACGCCGTTCAAATTTTAAACGAGCGTATTTTTGAAGAAAAAAGCGACGGCAAATTTTACGGCTTTAAGACAGTAAGTAAAGTAATCAACGAAATGATTTACAAGAAGCAATTAAGCAATGTAACTAACAAAAAAGATGACGTTATAATTAAAAAAGAGGATATTCTAACTCTTGCAACTTCAAACGATGGCAATAATTTAAGCGGAGAAGAAATGCTAGGCAAACTTATCGGCATGAAAAAGATTAAAGCCAAAGTTGAAGAAATTGTAACGCAAATAGAATTTTCTTTGCGCAATAAATCGGTAGAATCTCCCTGTATACACATGCGTTTTGTCGGCAATCCCGGTACGGGTAAAACTACCGTCGCAAGAATATTAGGTAAAATTTTGCGAGAAAGGGGAATTTTACGCAACGGCAATTTCTTTGAGTATGCAGGTAGAGATTTTTGCGGTATGTATATAGGCGAAACTGCCCCAAAAACGTCTAGCATTTGTCGAGACGCCTATGGTTCGGTTTTGTTTATCGACGAAGCTTATTCGCTTTATACCGGCGAGAAAGATTCCAGAGATTATGGCAAAGAGGCTTTAACTACGCTTATCGCCGAAATGGAGAATCATCGCAACGACCTTGTTATAATTATGGCTGGATATCAAGAAGAAATGCAGTCTTTATTAAAAGGTAACACCGGGCTAGAAAGTCGTATGCCGTACATAATAGATTTTCCAAATTATTCAAGAGAAGATTTGTTCAATATATTTATGTCTATGGCGGGTAGAAACTTTGAGTACGAAATAGAATTTAAGGAAGTAGCAAAAAAATATTTCGACGCTTTACCCGACGATATTATAAATGCCAAAGAATTTAGCAACGCTCGTTACGCAAGAAACTTATTTGAACGTGTTTGGGGCAAAGCTGTTACAAGGGCGAAATTACAAAAAGAAGAAAAAATGCTTTTAAAGTGTGAAGATTTCAAAAACGCTACTTACGAAAAAGAATTTTCAACTTTAAACGATAAGAAAAAGCGTCCAATAGGGTTTATTTAAACACTAGATAGTTTTTACTATAAACAACTTTACAAATATTTTAACAAAACTATAATTACTATAAACATTGACTTATGAAAATACTATGATAAAATAATTAATGTAATTGTAATTTTTAATCAAACAATAATGGAGGATATAGCAATGGAAGCATCTGTTCAAACACAGAAAAATGCAAGCCAAGTATTTAAAAAATTTTGTAATTATCTAGATAAAAATAAAATTTATTATGACACTGATACGACAAATGATAGATTTAATGTTAGCTTGTCGTATTCGGGCGACGACCTTTCAATGCAGTTTCATATCGAAATTGACGCATCTCGTCAAATAATATACGCTCTTTCGCCGTTACCTTTTATAGTTGAAAATGATGCAAAGAAAAATATAGCTTTATCGCTCTGCGCAATTAACAATGTATTAGCAAGCGGGTCTTTTGACTTTGACCTTAGCTCGGGTCGAATTGTATATAGACTTACTTACGGTATTTTTGATGGTCTAATTTGCGACAACGCATTTGCTTACATTATTAGACTTCTTAACGCTACGGTAGACAAATACAACGACAAATTACTTATGGTATCAAAAGGTGTTCTAAGCGTAGAAGAACTATATAATTTAGTCGTTAACAACTAAACTATTTATTTAAATATTAACTAAAAAAGGAATTTTATGACTGTTGTAATAACGCTTTGTTTGATAGCTATGTTCTGTTTAGTCGTCTTTACGCTTGCTAAACTTATTTTTTCAAATAGAGCTAATAAATTAGCATTTTTAAAAAGTTTTCAGCGTGGTAAATTTGTGATTATTTATATTGTCGCAATTCCGCTGTTTCTCTTAGGCTTAATCTATGATAACTTTTCGGTATTAACGTCAATTTTACTGGCTATTCAATGTGGCGTAGAATTAGTAGTGCTTAAATTTAGTTATGATAGCGTTGTCAACTTAATGCAAGACAATTTGTATTTTTGCGTTGCTATTTATACTTGCTATGTTTTAGCCTTTCTTAACGCAATTATGTTTTCGGTTACTCTCTTTGGACAAAATTTATCAAATTATCTTCGCAAGCAAAAAATTTTTAAATTAAGTAAAAAAGTCTACATTGTAGTTGGTTATAACAAACAAAACCTATCAATTCTTGATTCCGTTGACGGGCAAGCAATTTTATTTGCCGACATGGATCAACATAGTAAAGAAGAGCTTTTTATTATGAAAAAAGCCTATAAAAGTTATAACTACAAAAAAGATATAGGGGAATTAATTAAAAAATCATTTGGAAAATTTACCGATAAATCAATAAATGTTATAGTAAATACTAATGACGACCATTTAAATTTAATTTTAACCAAACAACTTAGCCAATTAATAAACGACTATTTTTTGCAAGTTCAATCGATAGATAATGCAAACGGTCTAAATTGTTATATTTTTGGCGAGCCTGAGAATTCTTCGGCGTTTATTCATTTTGTTGAAAAAACCAAAGGCCGAGTTCATTACGTCAACAAATACAAGCTAATATCTATGAGTTTTGTAGAACAATATCCTTTAACGCAGTTTATGGACGAACAGCAAATTGATTATCAAACGGCAACTATTAAAGAAAATGTTGAAATAAACGTAGCTTTAATAGGTTTTGGAAAGACTAATCAACAACTTTTTTTAACTTCGGTTGCAAATAATCAATTTTTGACTATAAGTCAAAATGAGTTAGTAGACAAACCCGTAAATTACTATATTTACGACAAAGAAAACTCTCAAAATGATAAAAATTTAAATCACACCTATTTTAGATATTCTCACGAATATCCAAGAATTTTGGCTGACAAAGACAACTACTTAGATTTGCCTAGCAAGAGCGCAAATGAAAAATTTGAAGTTTTAGATGTCAACGACCAAGAGTTTTATGCGTCGATATTTAAGAATTTAACTTCAAAGACAAAGCTAGCCTATAATTATTTAATTATAGCTTTTGGTAGCGACCTAGAAAATCTCGATTTAGCAGAAAAAATTACTTCCAAACTTTTCGAATGGGAAATGCTTGCAAATACTAAAATTTTTGTTAAAATACGTGACGATGTTTTAACAAATCAAGTTGTGTTAAAAGAATATGCGGTAAAGGGCGGTTTCTTTACTTTTGGAGCTGAAAATTCGGTAGTTTATAATGTTAATCAAATTGTTAACGAAAAGAAAGAGCTTATGGCAAAAGGCAGGCACCTTAGCTACGCTATTGAAGACAGCAAGAATGACAATATTAATGAAGTAAAAGAAAAAGCTTTAAATAAATGGTATGTCACGTGGAATCAGGCTCAACGAGAGTCAAATATTTACGCTTGTCTATCTATTAAAAGCAAACTTCAATTACTTGGCTTTGACATTGCAGAATTAAATTCTACTAAGCCCGACGCTTCGGTCGAATATATGGCAAATTATAGTTTAAACGACGCTATTGTCTATAACGGAAGGGTGGTAAATGGCAAACAAATTGTCGATTACGGAGATTGTAACTTTGTAAGCGGTACGCCTCGTAACGCTTTGGCAGTTCAAGAGCATCTCCGTTGGAACGCTTATATGCTTTGCTCGGGGTATATTCCCGCAACAATCAGCGATATAGAGTTAGATAATAAGTCCTTACTTTTAGAAAAACGAGTCCACGCAAATTTAACAACTTTTAAAGGCTTGCTTAAATATAGAGAAATTATTTCAGCTGTTCGTAATTGTTCGATTGTCGACGCAGACGTAATTAAATATGATTACCAGTTAATGGACGACATAATTTGGTTACTCAATATTTATGGTTACAAAATTGTTAAAAGGTAAACCTACTTAAATAGTTGTCAAACACAATTACATTATTTGTATTAATTAATAACTTATATTTATTTACATATTTAGTCAAGGCAAACATCGTTGCCTTGATTTTTTTTACTTCTTAACACTATCTTTATACGCTTTGACTTATTCCACATACCGTCTTTATATGGTTTGTAATAAAATAATACTAATAAAAGGTTATGGAGGCAAATATGGAAGAATTAGTAGGACAAAGAGTAAGATTAATTTTTAACGTAACTAGCGGACTTGTCAGTTGCGAAGGAACTATTCTTAGATTTGTTGGCGACTTTGCAGTATTTGACGGAGCGCAAGGTATTGTATATTATTCAACAAAATATATACGCAGTATTACATTACTGCAAAAAGAGGTAGATTAATGAACAAAGACAAAATCATCATAGTAGGGTCTGGCAAGCTTGGTAGTAGGCTAGCTAGCTTACTAAGCGAACAAGGTAGCGAAGTTATTATTTTAGATAAGCAGGAAAGTTCTTTTGCTCGTCTTGACCAATCGTTTAGCGGTTATACGGTTTGTTGCGATGCCTTAGACCAAACAGCCTTAGAAAAAGTAGGCATCAAACAAGCAAAAGAAGTAATAATCGCAACCGAAAGCGACGACACAAATTTGTTACTTTCCCATATCTGTTTTTACATTTACAACGTACCCCGTTTATATGTAAGACTTGCAAACGCCGACAAAGGGCAACTGCTTAACGACACTACAATTAAACCAATCTATCCCTTTTTATTGTCGGTAGAGAAATATTTAGATATTAAAGGAGAAACAATATGAAAATAGTTATCGCCGGCGGTAATCACGAGGCAGATTATATAGTAAAAATGTTTAAACAAGATAATAACAAATTAGTTATTGTCAATCAAGACCAAACTTATTGCGAATATATCTCAAAAAATAATAAGATAGACTGTATTTGTGGCAATCCTTCAAGTAAACGCATACTTGACGAAATTCATATAGAAAATTTCGACTTACTTATAGCTTTAACCGATAATGACGCAACAAACTACTCAATATGTCAAATGGCAAAAAAACTTTATTTGGTAAAAAGATGCGTTTGCACAGTAATTAATCCAAAAAATGTCGAACTTTTTAAAAGTTTAGGCATAGACGGCATAATTTGTTCGACATATCTACTTGCTCAAACCGTAAAAAATCACAGTCAAATAGATAGTCTAATAAAAAGTTTGTCAATAGAGGACGAAAAAATTGCTATTACCGAACTCGAAGTCAAAGCCAATAGCGTATTAGTAGGTAAGACGCTTGCCGAACTTGACTTGCCAACTAATATCAATGTAAGTTGTATTTTTAGAAAACCACAAGTTATTATTCCCAATGGGCAAACAGCGATAAATGGTTATGATAGGCTAGTAATAGTATGCGAGCCTAGCAAAGTAGACGAGGTAACTAGATATGTCAACAACACAACTGTTAGTAAATAAGCCCCAAGTACAAGGCGTAAAAATGCTTATAGGCTATCTCGGTATGTTTATGATACCCGTAGGTATTTTGTGCTTAATACCTTTGCTTATTCTACCGTTTTATCCTAGCGAAGTAATTTACGCTAGAAATTATATAATACCCGGCGTTTCCTCGATATTTATAGGGTTTTTGCTTTTTTTGTTGATTAAGGGCAAGCAACGTGCTCAACTTCAACGCCATCAAGACGCCGTATTAGTTACGGCAATTTGGGCAATTTCTATTTTAATAGGCGCTATTCCAATTATGATGTCGGGGTATAATTTTACGCACGCAGTGTTTGAATCTACTAGCGGTTTTACTACAACCGGACTTTCTATCGTAGACGTAGACAATTCGCCGAAGTTACTTTTGCTTTATCGTAGCTTAACCCATTTTTTTGGGGGCGTAGGTTTTGTCTTAATAGTTTTTTCAATAGTTTCGGACAAATTCGGTATGCAGTTATATTCTAGCGAAGGTCATAGCGATAGACTTATGCCAAATTTACTTAAATCTGCTCGTACAATAATGGCAATTTATTCCGGGTTGATTGCGTTAGGAACGTTAGCTTACTGTTGCTTTGGTATGTCGCTATTTGATGCGGTTAACCATAGTATAGCCAGTCTTTCTACCGGCGGTTTTTCAACTAGGTCTACTAGCCTTGCTTACTATAACAGTGCGCCTATTGAGATTATTACCGTTGTTTTAATGTTTCTAGGCAACGCAAATTTCTTAGTTTTGCTCAATCTTGTGCGTTGCAAAATTAAAAATGTTGTAAAACACAGCGAAACGATATTAGTCTGCATAGTAATGCTGTTATTCTTGCCCATATTAATCTATTCGGCGACAACGTTTACCGATAGTTTTTGGATGGCTGTAAGAGTAGGACTCTTTCAATTTACCACAGCGTTAACCACAACGGGTTTCCAAATGTTACCCGACAATAGCAACTTTTCAGGTTTGCCATTCATTTTTAATGGTGTTATAATATTATGTATGTTAATCGGTGGCGGGGCAGGTAGCACAGCCGGCGGTTTGAAACAAAGTAGAGTAGCTTTGATGTTGAAATCTGTCTACTTTAATTTTCGAGATAAACTTTCTAATAAGAACGTAATTCGCACAAATTTAATTTATCGTGTCGGCGAAAAAGTTGAAGTAAAGAAAGATGATATAGCCGAAAATTATAATTTTATAATGGTGTATTTATTAATATTTGCATTAGGCACTATCATATTCTCGGCATACGGCAACAATTTAACCGACAGTATGTTTGAGGTTGCTTCTTCGTTAGGTACGGTTGGCATTTCGGCGGGTTTGACTGCGCCGACAGCTCCGCCTTTGCTTCACTGGGTATCGACTACTTGTATGTTTATAGGTAGACTAGAAATATTTGTGGTATTTGTGGCAATTTCTCGTATGTTTACTAGAAAGAAATAATTTAAATAGTAATATAACTCACTAATAACTAACAACCAAGCGATTGAGATACTTATTTGTTTTTCAATCGCTTAACACAAACAATTCTTATATGAAAAAAGAAATAATCAAAAATAGTTTAATTGACTTACTAATTTTAGTACTTGCAACTTTGTTGGCTTATGCTTTTGACCAAAGCAATATTCGCCGAGAGAATATTTTGCTTATATATGTTCTAGCAGTCTTGCTTATACTTATTATTTCAAAAAAAGCGGTTTATGGCATAGTTTCAGGCATTTTTTGCGTAGTGCTATTTAACTTTTTATTTACCGAACCGCTTTACAGCTTTTTAATTGACGACCCAAATTATATTATTTCGCTTGCGATTTTTCTTGTAGTAGCCGTTGTTATTTCAACTCTAACGACTTCTTTACAAAAGCAAATAGAAATTAGCGCCGAAAACACTAAACGCATAGATTTGCTTTATCAAGTTAGCAAAAAATTACTTCTGTGTAAGGGTATTGAGAGCATCGCTCAACTAGAAGAATCAATACTAAGCGATTATCTTAAACGAGAAGTTTCAATTATGATAGGCAATGGCAACGAAAAATTTACCGTCGGCAATTTTTTAGATTTTACCGAAAACGCTCCTCAAATTGACTACGCTATTGCGTACAACTTAATTTGTGGTAAAAATATGCCTAAATTTAGTCAATGCGAATACGTTCTTTTCCCAATATCTACAAAGACCGGTATTTTTGGAGTAATTGCCGTAAATTGCGCTAAATCTAGTTTGACTAATACTCAAAAAGAGTTTGTCGAAACAAATATCGCCCACGCTGTAACCGCTCTTGAACGGGAACAGTTTGCCGAAATTAGCAAGAATGCTAAGGTCGAAGCCGAAAATGAGAAATTCCGTTCAACCTTATTGCGTTCTATCTCGCACGATATCAAGACGCCCTTAACCAGCCTTTCGCTAGGCTCGGGTTTTTTACTCGACAATTTTGAAACGGCAGACGACGCTATAAAAAAGAGCTTTTTAACCGATATTAATACCGAAACAGAAAGGTTGAACGAATTTGTAGATAATCTTTTGTCAATGACTAGGCTTGACGATAATAAATTGTGCATAGATAAGAAGAATGAGATTGTCGACGAAATTTTAAGTGAAATTTGCCAAAGAATGAGCAAGCGACTTTTACAACACAACTTAATTTTGCGTCCAAACGACCAAATAATGTATGTTTACGCCGACAGCAAACTTCTTATGCAAGTGCTTACAAATTTAATTGATAATGTAATTAAACACACTCCAAGCGGTAGCGATATTGAGCTAAGTTACTATAAACAAGACCAAAGCATAGTATTTGAAGTTGCCGATAACGGCGGTGGTTTTAAACAAGATTTTGCCGACTTATTTCAAGACTTCGCTTCAATTTGTAATACAAAACAAGATAAGGGTAGGGGGCAAGGGTTAGGACTATCAATTTGCAAGTCCATTGTAAATGCGCACGGCGGTACAATTTCGGCATTTAATAATGGCAAAGGCGCGACTGTAAAGTTTAACATACCTAGCAAGGAGTAAGATATGAAAATTCTTATAATCGAAGACGATAAAGTTATAAATAAATTTTTAACCGCTTCGCTCAAAGCTAATAACTACGAGGTTATTAGCGCAGATTGCGGGTTGTTAGGAATTTCTTTATTTTTAACCAATAATCCTCAACTTATTCTACTTGATATGGGTTTACCCGATATTGACGGGCTAGAAGTAGTCAAACAAATAAGGGCTAAGTCGGCAGTTGCAATTATTATTGTGTCGGTAAGAAATAAAGAAAAAGAGAAAGTCGAAGCCCTAGACGCAGGCGCTGACGACTTTGTTACCAAACCTTTCAACATCAACGAGCTTTTAGCTCGTGTAAGGGTAGCTCTACGTAAATTTACTCCACCCGAGCAAAACAACGAATTTGTTCTTAAAGATTTATTTGTCGACAAAGATAAACGCAAAGTGTATGTAAATAGCGTAGAGGTCCATCTTACGCCCATAGAATACAAGATGCTTATTCTTTTAATTGACAATCAAGGCAAAGTTTTGACTCATAGTTATATTCAAGCGCAAGTTTGGGGCTACGCTGTTAGCGACGATTACCAATCGCTACGTGTCTTTATGGCTAGCATAAGACGGAAATTGCGTGATAATTCAACACTGCCTAAATATATTACTACCGAGGTAGGCGTAGGCTATCGTTTGCTCGAAGAATAATTCCTTTTAGCCATAATTATTTTATATTTTTAAGTAAACTTTTATATTATTTTTTTAGACAAAATGTAATATTTATTTTTCATACATTATGTTATTTCTAATGCTAAAAGTAGCAAAAGAAAGGTTTATTTTAGTTCATTTTATTTCAAAAATAAGCAACGTTTTAGCCATAATTTGTTATTAATTTAATTTAAAAAATAAAAAAATAAAGTGTTGATATATTGTTGACATTGCGCTAATACGACCATATAATAGGCACAAAAACGAATAGTAGGAAGATAATATGAACGAAACAGAAATTAGAAATTACTTGTCTACGCTTACAGTCGGTATTTGCTACAATGTTAAAAAACACGTTGATACAAGCACGATTGACGCCGAAGCCGAATACGACAATATCACAACTGTCGAAGCAATTAAACATTCGCTGGAATTATGCGGGTGCGCAGTTGAGCTGTTTGAAGAAGACGGCGCAATTTTAGACAAACTTAAAGAGTCGCATATCGACATAGTCTTTAACATTGCCGAAGGTCACGGCGGTAGGGGTAGAGAAGCGCAAGTTCCGGCAATTTTAAATCTATATGGTATTTCTTATACTGGTTCGGACGAAACAACGCTTTGCGTTGCGCTTGACAAAGCCTTGACTAAACGTGTGCTTTGCACGTATCATATTAAAACTCCAAAGTATTTTTACGCAAGTAAAGATAAGCCAATTAAGGCTACGGGGTTAACCTTTCCGGTTATTTTAAAGCCTAACGCCGAAGGTTCAAGCAAAGGTATTTCGGAAGTAAGCGTAGTAAATAACCACAAGCAGTTAGTCGAAGTAGTTAAGCATTTGTTTAATTCTTACCACCAAGACGTTTTGATTGAAGAATATATCGAAGGCAGAGAGTTTACCGTAGGTTTGCTCGGCAACGGTAAAGACGTTACTGTTTTTGAGCCTATGGAAATAAAATTTAATAAACCTACCCAAGATAGTTATTGCGTATATAGTTATACCGTTAAACAAATTTATGAGCAATACGTTCAATATGTTTGTCCGCCCGAATTGACAGAACAGCAGAGCAAAAAAATTAAGCAAACGGCAAAGAATATCTTTAATATTTTGGGTTGCAACGACTTCGCAAGAGTTGACTTTCGTATGGCAAACGACGGAACGTTACATTTTATTGAAATTAATCCTCTACCGGGTCTTGCCCCTAATTATAGTGACTTTCCAATGCTTGCAAACTTTTGTGGAGTAGATTACGACACTTTAATTTATAGAATTCTTACTACGGCTTTAAAGCGTTTAGGTAAGATAGGTTGACTCAAATCACGCTTTAATCGACAATTCTAAGCAAGTAGCGACTAATTTAATTATATTTTTACTAATAAACATAGTTTATCTATGTTTATTTTTCTATCAAGCGCAATGTATTGAAAATATCCTAGTTGTATGTTAAAATATTACAAACAACATTTTACTAAGGAGACGTATGAAAAGTCGATTAAATTTTTTATCAATATTTTTAAAATTAGCCGTCATTATTTTAGGCTTTGTCGGCATTTGTTCGCCAAGTATTAGCGACCAATTTATGTCAACTTCCAAATTATTCTATTTTACCATTCAAAGCAACATTTTTATTATGGCAATTTGTTTGGTTTTTTTAATTTTTGAAATATTAAGAATTTTTTTTCATAGGGCAGTAGCTATTCCTAACTGGCTTAGAGCCATAAAGTTTGTTTGCACGGTAGCTATCACCCTTACCTTTTTGGTTTTTACTTGTTTGCTTATGCCCTCGCTAATAAACGCCGGAATGGCAGATTATCTAATAAGACCGGCAAACTTATGCTGTCACAACTTAGTGCCAATACTAGCTCTTGTAGATTTTTTAGTTTTTGACCACGTTTACATATCTAAGAAATTTTCCTTTTTGCAAGGGGTAATTTTACCGCTAATATATTTACCGTTTATACTTATTTGTTCAGTTTCTGGCATAGACTTTGGAAATGGCGCTATCGTGCCATACTTTTTCCTTGATTACGTCACTAACGGTTGGTTCAAAATAGGCGATGGAAAGTTAGGTGTATTTTACTGGATAATTATACTTGTAATTATAGTAATAGGGCTAGCCTATTTATTGATGTTACTTAAAAATAGAATTGCTTTAAAAGTTAGTGTAGCCTCGACAAAAAAAGATTAGGTTTTTAGTTTATAAAATGTAATATAACAAATAATTATTATTAAGGAGAGAAAATTTAATGGAAGAAAAAACAGTTAAAAGTCAAAAACCTCACAAGGAGAAAAAAGAAAAGGTAAACAAGCCTTCAAAAATTAAAGGTTTCTTTAATGACTTTAAGAAATTTATAACAAAGGGCAACATAGTCGACTTAGCCGTAGCCGTAGTTGTCGGCGGAGCTTTTGGAAAAATTGTATCTAGTTTGGTTAGCGATATAATAATGCCCCTTGTAGGCGCTTTAATCGGTAGGGCTTCGGTTGCCGATTTAAAGTGGGTGTTAATAGCCGCAACGGCTGAAAAAGCCGAAGTCGCCATACTCTATGGACATTTTTTGCAAATGGTAATTGACTTTTTGATTATTTCGTTCTTTATCTTCCTTGCCTTACGGTTATTAGTTAAAGCAAAAGAAATTGGCGTTAAAGTCAACGAAAAAGTTGTAACCTTAATTAAAGAAGAAAAAAATACTAATCACGAAATTGAAGAAATTGCAAAAGCCGAGTTAGTAGAGGAAGCAAAAGCCGAATTAGTCGAAACAGCAAAAGAACAAGTAAAAGACCAGCTCTTAGACGAAGTTAAAAAGGAGCAAGACCAAGCCGAATTAGTAGAAGTTACTCAAACCGAGCCGATAACGCTAGAAGAAAATATACCCGCAAAGCCCCAACAAACCTATGATTTATTAGTCGAAATACGAGATTTATTAAAGGCAAAACAAAGCTAATTGGTAATTAACCTGACCTGTTATGTTAAATTTTAAAATTTATTTTAGTTTTTTAAAACACTGCTTAAAAGTGGCGAAAATATTTATATCGCCACTTTTTTGTTTGGTTTTGCCGTACATTTTTACTATAAATTATCGGTAGTCTTCTTAATTTTATAAATATTTTATTTATTGACTTAAACAACTTAATGTGATAAAATATAAATTATGAAAGATGAGATTGACAAGTTACTTAATAATGTAAGGATAGCTAGTCAAGGTAGGGCAATCACAATAATACCTGCGACTAAGATGCAAACAGTTTCAACAATTTCTAGTTTGTCTAGCTATGGTTTTAATACATTCGGCGAGAATCGTGCGCAAGAGTTGCTTGATAAATTTGGCAAAGTCGACGTTAAGTGGCAATTTATAGGCAGTTTACAAACAAATAAAGTCAAATATATTATAGATAAAGTCGATTTAATTCAATCGGTTGATAGTATTCGTCTTGCTAGCGAAATAGATAAGCAAAGCAAGCGTATAGACAAAATTATGCCAATACTAATTGAAGTCAATATCGGCGAAGAAGAGCAAAAGAGCGGAATTTTATTAGAACAGCTTGACGAATTGATTAACTATGTCTTACAACTTGCTAATGTCAACTTAGTTGGACTTATGACTGTTATGCCAATAGGCGCTTCTCGTCAACTTTATCTTGATATGGCTAGTTTATTTAACTCGATTAGGGCAAGACTTCATAAAGCTGATTTTACCGTACTTTCTATGGGTATGAGCGACGACTATGTCCAAGCAATAGAATGCGGTTCTACTATGGTACGCATAGGTCGAGCTATATTTGGCGAAAGAAATTATAACAAATAGTATCAGTCGCCATATAGTAATCATTTATTTAACAAGTATTTTGGCAATATAATTTAATTTTAGGTAAATTTATCTTTGCCTTTAAGGGGGAAAGTATAACACAATGAACAAACTATCAAAAACAAGGCTAATCATACTTACTATTTCTATAATAGTAGTTGGCATTTTAATAGACCAAATAACTAAATATATTTTTCATAGCCTTTATTTAAAGGGTAGTTTGCCTATCTACTTTTTTGGCAAAGTTGGCTTTACCTTTGTCGAGAATTTTGGCGGAGCGTGGAGCATATTTTCTAACTGGGAGCATAAAAACATTATTTTCTTTATTCTAACTATTTTAGGTATACCATTTTTTGCGGTAATGCTTTATTTAGCTCGAAAGAAGAGCCTTATAGGTATTATAGGTTTTTGTGGCGCAATTAGTGGTACGTTAGGCAACGCTATTGATAGACTCTTTCGTTCCAAAGAAATTTTTTACACAGGCGGAGTAAGAGATTTTATTTCTGTCGGCAGTTGGTTTCCGGTTTTTAACGTTGCTGATATGTTACTTGTTTGCGGTGTAATTTGCGTTGTGCTTGCGTTGTTTTTCTTTGACGACGATTGCTTATTTGCCAATTTCTTCAAAAAACACAAGGCTAAATTAGATGAAAATAATAATAAATAATGAAAATAACGGTCAACGTATTGATGTTGCGTTAGCAAATTTACTTTCTTATAGCCGTTCTAGGACGGCGAAAATAATTGCCGAAGGATTAGTTACGGTTAATGGTTTGACCGTAGACAAGTCAAGTAAGAGCGTTAAAGAGGGCGATTGTGTTGTCTATGCCGAACCCGAACCGCAAGAGCTAGGTTTACTCAAACAAGATATACCAATAGAGGTTATTTTTCAAGACGAATATTTAGCGGTTATAAACAAGCAACAAGGGCTTACCGTTCACCCAACAATTAGCAATAAGTCTAATACTTTGGTAAACGCTCTATTATTTAACTTTGACGATTTAAGCGGTATTAACGGCGTTATGCGTCCGGGAATAGTTCATAGATTAGATAAAGATACTAGCGGATTAATGCTAGTCGCTAAGTGCGACAAAGCTCACGTCGACCTAGCAAAACAAATACAAACCAAACAATGCATAAGAATATACCAAGCCATAGTCGAAGGCGTGATTAAGGACGATAGCGGTACGGTTGACAAACCAATAGGTCGTAGCCAAACAGACAGGAAAAAAATGGCGATTGACATTAACGGCAGGCAAGCGATTACCGATTACACCGTGCTTGAAAGATTTGACAAAAACACTCTTGTTAAGTTTCAACTAAGAACGGGACGCACGCACCAAATAAGAGTGCATACCAAATTTTTAGGTCACCCGATTGTTGGCGACAAAACTTATGGCTTTAAAAATCAGCGGTTTAGCCTTGCGGGGCAGTTGCTTCACTCTTGTTACATAGAGTTTACCCACCCGATAACTAAGCAAAGACTAAGTTTTGCTTCGCCTCTACCAACATATTTTGAGAGGGTTTTGAATATTTTAAGGAAGGAGAGTAGACAATGAAGAATTTTTTTAGTCTAACCCAACTTGATAGAATGCAAATTAAACAGGTAGTAGAAATTGCCGGTCAAATGCGTCGTACCTTAAATAGTAAAAACAAAAAACTTCCATATTTATCGGGCAGATATTTTGCTCAACTTACGCAAAAACATAATCTTTTAAATACAGCCTATCAACTTGCCTATAATTACTTAGGCGGTGACACCGTTGTTACAACGAGTACGGGTGACTTTTGTCAAGAAGCTCAACAAGTTTGCGCAAGCGGAGTAAGTTTACTTGGATTAAGTCACGATAATTACGCCATAATCGAGCAAGTCGCCTCGTCGTGTTCTTGTCAATTACTCAATATGGGTACTAAATTTACTAACCCGATTAAAGCGCTGTCAATTCTCACTACAATCGCCGACAAATGTGACCGCATAGGCAATCTCAACGTAATAACGTTAGGTTACGCAGATTTAAGTTTTATTGCCGAACTTTCTTACGCTTTTAAACTTTTTGATACCAACTTTTTTGCCTATTTGCCTACAAATGACACCGAATTTACTCAAAAATCTAATATAATTGTTTTAAATTCTGCTCAAAGCGCATTTGAAGGAGCGGACGCAATTATTGATTTAGGCGTTCAATATTCTAGTCAACTTGATTATTATGGAAACAAACTAGGTATTCCCAAAAGTCTTATCGGCAAAGCTCGTGTAGACGCTCCATTATTTTTTAATCGCAACTATGTAGATAACAATAACTTAGTAGAATATCCTTTTAACGTAGTCGACAAAGAAAGCAACAACTTTATTAGCGTAATTATGGCGGTGTTTTATTTATTTTTTAAAGTATAGCTCTTGCGGAATTTTTTTTAAAGGTTTAACATCAATTTAGATATCTAAGCTTATAATTTAGTCTTTTGCCTCTAACAGTTAGTTAGAGACAATTTTTATGTATTTTTATGCCTTTCTTGCTATAAAATTCTTAATTTTGTCAATAATTTTGAGTAGTAATTTTGCGGAGAAAAAAGTTGTTAAATGATAGAAAAAGTTTTGCCCTAATTGCTTTTGGCATAGGCGTAGGTTTAATAAACGGTTTTTTAGGCGGAGGGGCGGGAGCGCTTGCCGTCTTTGGACTAATGCTTGTTATGAAACAAGATATCAAGCAAGCTCACGCAACGGCTTTGCTTGTAGTGCTTCCAGTTACGATATTTTCGGCGATTACTTATATTTTTACTAATAATTTTAACTTTTCGGTCACTCTATTTGTGACTATTGGCGTAACGTTAGGCGGTATTGTAGGCGCTTTACTGTTAAATAAAATGTCAAATTCCGCCGTTAGATATATTTTTGCGGTTTTGCTTGTCATTTCGGGTTTAAAGATGTTGTTTGAGTGGTAAAAATGATTATTTTATATATTTTTTTTGGGTTTTTATCGGGGTTACTTGGCGGTATGGGTATGGGCGGTGGTACGCTATTAATTCCCTTGCTCAGTTTTTTAGATATCAATCAACGAGTTATACAATCGGTTAGTTTGACAAGTTTTATTCCTATGGCGCTAGTATCGCTTGGCATTCATTCTCAATGCGGTCTTATTAAATTAGAGCGAATCGAATATTTAATAATACCTTCGATAATAGCCGGAGTATTAGGAGCTTTGCTTGCAAATTTAGCTCCCGAAAAATTGCTAAGAATATGTTACGGAATATTTTTGTTAGTTTTTGGCGTTGCCGAATTTATTAAAGTAGCCAAAAACGTTAACTAAATGACTATTAAATTACCATTTTAAAATAATATAGAATTTATTGAAATATTCGCTAAAATTTATTTATAAATAGTCAAAATAAAATCACGGTTGATATTTACATTTGTATTAAATTGTGGTAGCATTACTGTATGATTTTACTAGGAGGGCTAATTTGAAAAGCAAGGTATTTAATTTTCATAAGGGCGCGCACCCAGCAGATAAAAAGTCGCTTACGCAAGATGTATCAACGCAAACTCTTGCAAAACAAAGCGACTATTTTATAGCTATGTCGCAACATATTGGGGCAAGCGCAAAACCTATTGTCGAAGTAGGTCAGCAAGTTTCACAGGGGCAATTAATAGGCGAAAAAATAGGTAAAGTTTCGGCGAATATTTTTTCTTCTGTTTCGGGCGTGGTAAAAGAGATAATAAACAAGAAAAACATTAGCGGTAACATAGTTACTTATATCCACATAGCCACAGACGATACTAACGACGTAGTTAAACTTCCGCCACTTACCACCTTTGATAAATCTAGCATACTTACTCGAATTGAAGAAGCCGGCATAGTTGGACTAGGTGGCGCAGGCTTTCCAACTGCGGTTAAATTAAACCCAAACAAACCGGTTGACACGCTTATTATAAATGCCGCCGAATGCGAGCCATACTTAAATTGCGATAACAGACTACTTCAAGAAAATACGCAAGAAGTGTTGCAAGGCATAGAATTAATAGCAACCGCTTTGCAGGTTGACAATGTTATTATCGGTATTGAAAGCAATAAGCAAGTGGCGTATGAAATGCTTAAAGATTGCAAATATAACGTAAAACAATTAAGGACAATTTATCCGCAAGGCGCAGAAAAAGTTCTTATTTATTCGCTTACGGGTAGGCGTGTGCCGAATAAAGGCGGACTGCCTATGGACGTTGGCGTTGTGGTTGACAACGTTGCTACGGCTTACGCTGTTTATGACGCTTGCATTAATGGCAACCCTTTGTACAAGCGAATTATTACCGTCTCGGGCGAAGGCGTTACCAATCCTAAAAATTTATGGGTAAGTAACGGCGCAAGCCATAAGGATATATTTGACTTTTGTGGCGGGCTTACCGAAGATGCGATTAGACTTATTTCAGGCGGACCTCTTATGGGCTTACCGCTTGAAGATTTGTCCGGATACACTACTAAGGCAGAGTCTGGGCTACTAGCCTTGACCAAGAAACAAATTAGTTTGTTAGAGCCTACGCCTTGTTTAAACTGCGGTCGTTGCGCAGACGCTTGTCCAATGAATCTTATGCCAATGTATATAGACTTCTATACTCTTGCAAACGATACTGCAAATGCGGTTAAGTTTGGCGCATTAGATTGCATAGAATGTGGTTGTTGTTCTTACGTTTGTCCTGCTAAACGTTGGATAGTGCAGAGTGCAAGACTTACCAAAAAAAGAGTAAGGGAGGCAAAGAAATAGTGGAAAAACTAATTTACGGTGGGTCGCCTCATATAAGGTCGCCAAAAAATACCAAACAAATTATGATAGAAGTTTGTATAGCTCTTTTGCCCGCTACGGTTATGGGTTGCGTATTCTTTGGAATAAACGCTATTTTAATAATACTTACCTCTATTGTAAGCAGTCTTGTAAGCGAATTAGTGTTTAGACTGTGTCAAAGAGTTCCTTTTAAACAAATTTTAAGCGAATTTGACTTTACTAGCCTTGTTACAGGCTTACTTATAGGGCTTAATATGCCGGCTATGGTGTTTACTAGCAGTTGGTATATTCCAGTAATAGCTAGCGTATTTGCAATAGTCATTGTCAAAATGTTGTTTGGCGGAACGGGACGAAATTTAGTCAACCCTGCTATTGCAGGTAGAATTATGGTTATTATGTCATTTGCAAAACAAATGAACTATTATCCGTTGCCTAACATCACTAGTCTTGCAGGTAGCGTAGATATCGTAAGCGGAGCAACTCCACTTACTGTTTTGCTCAACAATCCTGCCGGCAGTCAAGGCATATTTAATATGAATTTAAGTTTTTGGGATTTGCTACTAGGTAGCGGAGTTCAAGGCGTAATCGGCGAAACGTGTAGACTTGCGCTTATTATCGGCGGTATTTATTTAGTATTACGTGGGATTATTAATTTTAGATGGCCTCTTGTATACATTGTAGTTACCGGTCTTATGACAGTCGCTCTAAAAGGTTTTAATATTCTTTGGTTTTTGCCCTCAATACTTTCGGGCGGACTAATGTTAGGCGCAATTTTTATGGCAAATGACTATGTAACTACGCCCAATACTCGCATAGGCAATTATGTTTACTTTATCTTTTTAGGCGTAATTACGGCTACGTTACGTGTTGTAACCACAATAGAAACCGTTTCTTTTGCAATCTTGCTAGGCAATTTAATTGTTCCGCTAATTGATAAATTTATTGTGCCTAAACCTTTTGGAAGTAGAAAGGAGGTAGCAAAATGAAGACGCAAGTAAATCAATCGGTAAAAGCAATAATTGTAATTACTCTTGTAGCCTTTATTTGCGTGGGGTTACTTGCAGTTTTAAATGATTTATTGTATGTTCCGCCGGATATGTCTTTATTTGAAGTTGCATATAAGGCCGAATATGTTCCTATCGAAGTTGATAAAAATATAAAAACAACGGCTGGCAAAGTTATAGCTTGCGCAGAGGGAACAACAAGCGAAGGTAAAGTTATGGGACTATATATCGAAGGCAAGAAGTCTGGCAAAACCGAGAGCTTTGTTATTCTAATTGTTATTGATATGACAAGTAACAACATAGTCGGCGTTTACCTAAAATACGATGGTAGCACAGGCGGTTATGCTTTTGACAAAACTCTGCTCAATAATATGATAGGCAAAACCATTACAAGCCCGACAGTATTTAACAATTCTACCGATATAATACAAGCCGGCGTTACAAGTTCTCCGCTTGCGGCTAGAAATTGTTTTATTGTAGCGGCGGAATATTATTGCGCTAAGATAGCGGCGGGGGTGAAATAATGAAAATTAAGGAACTTGCTTTAAATGGCTTAGTTAGACAAAATCCGGGATTTAAATTACTTCTCGGGCTATGTTCTATACTTGCTCTTTCGGACAAAGCAATCAATGGTTTAGGTATGGGTTTATCGGTTACTTTTGTATTAATTTGTAGCAATACCTTTATCTCGCTACTTAGAAACGTCATACCTAGCAAGGTAAGAATACCCGTATTTGTCTTAATTATTGCGACGTTTGTAACCGTAGTTAAGATGGTTTTAGTATACTTTGCAAGTAAATCTGCCGTAGTAAATAGCATTTATGAGGCTATGGGTATTTATATTCCTTTAATTGTCGTCAACTGTGTCATTCTTGCCCGAGCCGAAGCCTATGCGTCGCATAATAGCGTTGGCGCATCGGCGCTTGACGGATTGTTTATGGGACTAGGTTATATGCTTGCGCTTACGTTTATTGGAATTGTTAGAGAATTGATTGGCTCTGGCAGTTTCTTTGGAATAAAACTTTGGAATTTTGGCATTGAATTTTTTGTTACGCCGGCAGGAGCTTTCTTAACCTATGGTTTGCTTATAGCGTTATTTAATTTTGTCTACTCAAAAATTGAGCGTAACACAAAGCTTAAACTTGCAAGGCAGGCTTACGATAATGTGGAGGTAGAGTTATGATAGAAATATTAATCGCAGGCTTATTTATCCACAATTATATTACCGTACAATTTTTAGGTATTTGTCCTTTTTTAGGAATGTCAAAAAAAGTAGATACTGCGCTAGGTATGGGCATAGCCGTCACCTTTGTTATGGTAATAACTTCTTTAATTACTTATCCGTTATTTAGATATGTCCTTACGCCTTTAAATATCGAATATTTAGAGATAATTGTATTTATTTTTGTAATTGCGGCAATCGTACAGATTATTGAGATGGTTTTGCGTAAAATGTCGCCCACGTTATATAAATCTATGGGTGTTTATTTACCATTAATTACCACAAACTGTTGTATTTTAGGCGTTGCCGAACTCAACTTAATTAGCGATTTAGTTACAAACGTATTTACGGCTTGTTTAAACGGCTTGTTTAGCGGGCTTGGCTTTACTTTGGCTATATTAATTCTTGCCGGACTAAGAGAAAAATTAGATAGATTGCCCATCAACAAAAACTTTAAAGGTTTTTCTATCTCAATGATAACGGCTTGTTTTATGGCTATGGCATTTTATGTATTTAAGTTTGTGGCGTAGGAGAAGATATGAATTTTTTATTTGTGACAATAGATTGGGTTAAAGTTTTAATAAGCGTTGGGATAATGGTAGGCATAGCCTTATTGATGGGCGTAGTTATAGTAATAGTCAGCAAGTTCTTTGAAATTAAAGGCGACTCTAAGGTAGAAGAAGTTAAAAGCAAGCTGTCAGGCGCAAATTGCGGTTCGTGCGGTTTTGCAGGTTGCGAAGAATTTGCCAAGGCCTTAGTCGAAGGCAAGGTCAATATAAATGATTGTAAAGCCACAAGCAAAGAAAATAAAATAGAAATATCTAATTTACTCGGCGTTGCTTTTTCGGGCGAAGAAGACACTATGGCGATAGTGACTTGCGGAGGGGGAATTAACTGTCAAGACAAATACGAATATCAAGGGTATGGCGATTGCATAAGCGCTCAGTTACTTGCAAATGGTAGAAAGGCTTGTCAATCGGGGTGTTTAGGTAGCGGTTCTTGCGTTGAAGTATGCCCCGAAGACGCTATTGAAATAAAAAACGGAGTAGCCCACGTTAACCCCGACCTATGTATAGGTTGTGGGGCGTGTATTAACGAGTGTCCAAAAAAGATTATCAAGCGTATTCCACGTTCGGCAGTAGTCTATGTCAAGTGCGCAAATCAAAATAGAGGCAAAGACGTAGCTAGCGTTTGTACGGCTGGCTGTATTTCTTGCGGACTATGTCAAAAGAATTGTCCGTCGGGAGCTATTCATATAGAGAATAACGTTCCTATCATAGATTACAGCAAATGCGTGGCTTGTAAAAAGTGTATTAACGTTTGTCCTCGCAAAGTTATCAAATTAGTTAGAGAATAGCAAAAAATAAGTAAAAATAAACAAGGTTTTTTTTCAAAAGGTATGTACATTACTGTTTTTGTGTGTTAAAATTGAAATAATATGGGGCAAGTTTGCAACATGGGCAAATTTTAAGCATTTTTAAATACGGTAGAGAGGATTTTACATAATAATGGAAAGAATAGCATTAATCGATTTAGGCTCAAATACCACAAGACTTACTATTTATGACGTTTACGACGGCGGTTATTTTGCCGTAGTAAACGAAGCGCAAGAAAAAGCTAAACTTGGGGAAATTGAGAAAGAAGGTAACCTTAAACAAACAAGAATTTTGCAGGCAATCGCAATAATTAAGTCCTTCAAAAAGATTTGTTTAGCATATAAGGTCGATAAAACCATAGCTATCGCTACGGCGGCAGTTCGTTGCGCAAAGAACCAAAAAGCCTTTTTAAACGATGTTTTTTCGGCAACAGGCGTTAAATTTAAAGTATTAAGCGAAGAAGAAGAGGCTATGCACGACTATCACGGCGTAGTCAATAGCATAGAAATACCAAAAGGCGTTATTTTTGAGATCGGTGGCGGTAGCATAAAACTAATTCAATACAATAGACGTACCGTTGTTCAAAAAATGGTACTTAACTTTGGCGCAGTAACGCTTAGAGATATGTTTTTTAACTCTAATTCTACGCCCGAAGAGTCGTGTGACAAGATTGAAGATTACGTTAGCGAACAACTAAATAATATAGATTGGCTCAAAAATTTAGAGCCCGAATATAAGCTTATTGGCGTTGGCGGTTCGATTAGGTCGCTTGCAAGAATTGCTCGTAAGATTAAACGTTATCCGCTAGAAATGGTGCATAACTATCATATCGATTACCCGGATTTTGAATATATTTACAATATGATTAGACCATTCGACCTAGAAAAAGCAAGCAAAATAAAAGGGCTTGGGCAATCAAGAGCCGACGTTTTCCCTTGCGCTATGGCGGCGCTTAAATCTTTAATGAAGATATGCAACTTTGACCAAATCGCTTGTTGCAGTTGTGGCATTAGAGACGGTATTATGTTTAATTACGCTTGCCCTAGCACGCTAGACAAACCTATCGTAGATATAGTCGGTTACAGTTTGCACTCTAAGATTAGACAATGGAATTTAAACAATACTCACGCCGAACAAACCTTTAACCTTTGCGTACAGTTATTTAAACAACTAAGAGTGTTACACAAATTTCCACGTTATTATGTAAGAGTTTTAAGAGTAGCTAGTATGCTTTACGAGGCAGGCAGAGCAATTAAATTTTACGATTACGCTAAACATACGGCGTATATGATACTTAAATCTAATTTATATGGCGTTCCTCACCAAGATATTGCCTTAGCGGCGTATATTTGTGATATTTACACCAAAGAAGACAACGCAAGTAGCGACTGGCAACGTTTTAGTTCTATATTAACTCCCGAAGATTTTGATGCGGCAAAGAAACTTGCGGTAATTCTTCAACTTGCAGTAGCTTTTGACTCGTCTTTATCTAACGCAGTAACCGAAATAAATTGTGACGTTTTAGGCGATAGCGTCATAATGAAGACCGAGATAGAGGGCGACGCTAGTATTGAAATTAAAGAAGCTACCAAGATGGCGATAGAATTTAAGAAAGTATTCAAAAAGAACTTAGAAATATTATAAATAGCATTTAAATAATATTTTAGTAGCTTTTAGATGCGAATTTAAGCAAATTTGCGTAGACCTTAAACACAAATGAAAGACAAAACAATCAATTTTAGATTTTTAAGCCCCTTTTATTTAAGGGGCTTTACTTTTTGTTCTTTTTCAATTATAATATAAATATGAAAGAAATTATTTTAGCTTCCACTTCGCCTAGAAGAAAAGAAATTCTTAAAGAAATTGTAACTAATTTTACCGTGCAAAGCAAAAATGTAGTAGAGATTAGTCACAAGACAATTCCGCAAGAAGTTGTCGTAGAACTTGCGACTATTAAAGCAAGGGCGACTTATGAGCTTAACAAAAATGCGATTGTAATTGGAGCGGATACTCTGGTCGAAATAAACGGGGAAATTTTTGGCAAACCCCATAGCATAAATCAAGCCAAAGAAATGTTACAGGCTCTATCTAATCAAACCCACAATGTGTTTACGGGGATATGCGTTATTTGCAATGACCGAGAAAATGTCTACGCCGAGTGTTCGAAAGTTACTTTTTACAAGCTTACTGACAAACAAATCGAAGACTATATAGCGACGTCTTCGCCTTTTGATAAGGCTGGGGCTTATGGAATACAAGACAGCGGTTTTGTCAAACAAATTACAGGCAGTTACTCTAATGTTCTAGGGCTACCCAAAGAAAGTTTAAGCTTACTATTATCAAGTTTACAGGAGGAAAATAAATGAGTAATAATATTATAATTGACTTAGGCGGTAAATTTTTACGTGGACTTAGTTTAAAGAACGGTTATATTGTCAAAGATTTAAACTTAGTAGCCGTAGATAACGTCAGTAAGCAAGTAAAATATTCAGGAGCTCTTGCTCAAAAGATGGCGAACAATAGTTTATCAAGCCTTTCGCTTATTACGCCTATTATAGATGGAATAATAGTAGATAATGTTAGCGCAAAATTTATGCTACAAAATTTTTTGGCAAAGTTACTTAACACTACGACGTTTTCAAGAATAGTTGCAAATTGCGTTGCGCCTTGCGGACTTAATAGCAAAGATAAATCAAATATAGAGGGCGTTTTAATTTCCTTAGGCGTTAAACAGGTTAAGTTTTTGCTTGCGCCACTTGCGGACGCAAAATATATTTTTAGAGAATTTGGCATAAACTACGGCATAATTTGTAACATTGGGCAAGATATAGCCGATATTTCTACTGTTGAAAATGATAAATTAGTCAACGGTTGCACATTATCCTATGGCGGGAAAAATATCGACCAAAAAATTGTCGACTTTATAGTGGACAAATACAGCGTAAAGATTACGCTTGACGAAGCCGAACAATTTAAGTGTCAATGCGCAAGTTTGTATCCTAACGACAATTCTATGCTAACTGTCGAAGGGATAAATATCCTTAAAGGAGTTAGCGAACAAATTAACTTATCGTCAAGAGAGATGTACAATATGTTAGTTGACACTATGGACAAATACATACAAGTAGTTAACAGTTTAATGGCGACCCTACCGCTTGCGATAGCCACTGGCATTAAAAGAGAGGGGCTTTTTCTTTGCGGTGGATTAAGTTCTCTTACCGGCATAGATAAACACTTCTATCAAGCCCTTAATATGAATGTTCGCATACCATTTTCAGCCGATGACAGCGTTATTAGAGGCGCTGAAATGATAATTAGAGGTAATAGGTAATATGAAAATAGCGTTGATTGCCCACGACAAAAAGAAAGAAGATATGATTAATCTTGCAAAAGAGTATTTGCAAACGCTTAAAAAGCACACTTTATACGCAACGGGTACTACGGGTAAGCTTATAATCGAGCAAACCGGTCTAGAAGTTGTACGTATGAAAAGCGGACCGCTTGGAGGCGACCAACAAATAGGTAGTATGGTTGCCGATAGTTTGCTTGATTTTGTAATTTTTTTAAGAGACCCTTTAACGGCTCAACCTCACGAACCAGACGTAACCGCTTTGCTTAGACTTTGCGACGTCAAATCAATTCCGCTTGCTACAAATATTTCTAGCGCAAGAATAATGTTAGAACATATTGACAAGTTGTAATATTTTATTTAATTTAATAAGCAAAATTTACCTTCTATAAAATATAATTTATAGAAGGTTTTTTATGCGATATTTGTCTAATTTTGTTAATCTAATCAATGTTGTTTTGTTGGGTATATAATACAAACAAAATATTTTTGGTTTAGGTGTATATGAGAGTTATTGCTTTGACAAGTGGAAAAGGCGGAGTTGGTAAAACAACAATCACCGCAAATCTTGCTCGTAGTCTTGCAAAACTAGGCAATAGGGTAGTTATCGTCGATATGGATACAAGTCTAGCCAACCTTGATTTGTTGATGGTTGGCGAAGAACCGATATTATTCGATATAATAGATTGCATTAATCATAGATGTCGTGTAAAACAGGCTTTAATTCAAGATAAAATTGAGCCTTCGCTATATTTTTTACCTTGTCTTGCAAAGGGATATGAAAGCAACATTAGTCTTGCCGATTTAAAAGAATTAATTGACAATATTTCAACTTTTGCTAATTATGTTTTGCTTGATTGTCCGGCGGGGGTAGAACAATCTTTTTCTCGTGCGCTTTCGGTATGCGAAGAGGCTATTATTATATGTACTCCGCATTTGTTTAGTATTAAAGATAGCAATCGAGTTTTGTTACTACTTGGCGGTTACGCTATAAGACAAAAATACATACTTGTCAATCGTGTTAGAGCCGACTTAGTCGCAAAGAATAAAATGCTTAGCCCTATTGAAATTTTTTCTTTACTCTCGGCTACTCCGCTAGGTATTATACCCGAATTAGACGAACTATTATTAAGCGTTCCAAAACTAAGCGCATATACAACCAATGTTTTTGATATTATAGCCGACAACTTACACAATAGTAAGAAAAATTTATTAGATTTTAATAGGAGAAGACCTTGAAAGATTACGCAAGAGCAAAGAAAATTCTTTGTAACGACAACTGTTTTACTAACAGTTTAGAAGTATTTGAAGCCGATTTAAAGGAATTTGTAAAAAATTACTTTGAGATTAGCGGACTAGACACTTCGCTTGTCTTTAAAAGTAATGGATTTATACTCAATATTGTATTAGATGTTAAAAAAGGTAAAAACTTTAATATTGTAACTTAAATTTTGTTATATCTCATTAGTATTTTTCATATAGTATTTTTGTAACAAGACAATATAGGAGGATACTATTATGGAATATGAGGGTATAAATAATGTTTCTAGCGATTGTGTTGAAAGCGACTGGTTAGATATTACATACACCCAAAGAAATTATCTTAAAGAAGAGGAAAAGCTAAGCTCATACTCGCCACCGCCTAAACGCAAAAAAATTAAAGTGGGAAACATCGTGAAATATGCGGTAGCCGTAGTTTTTTTGCTAGTAGCGCTAGCCGGAATGTTGTTTGTAAAGACCGAAAACGGTGTTTTTCAAACGGCAAGACTAACTTATACTTCAAGTTTACTACAAGACTTAGACTTTCTGTCTATTGATAAGCCCGATAATATAGTAAAACTTCCTGCGACGGCGTCAATCGACAAAGTTTTACCCGATGGCACGGTGATACTAAAAGGCGGAAAAGTTGCAACTTGTCTTGCAAAGGGTAAGGTTATTGAAGTAAAGCCAAATTCTGTAACTATAAAAGTAGATGAAAAAACGCTTATGGTATATTCAAATTTAAGCAAAGTAGTAGTTAAACAAGGGCAAGAACTTGAACAGTTTGACTGTATCGGCAAATATGAACAAACTACGGGCGTAAGCGTAATCTACAATGGCGAAGCCGTAACCGAAGTTGTTGGCGATACATACTCATTTAGTTGGGAAAGTTAGGTTTAAAATTTGTAGTAACGCCGAGCTTTGTATTACTGCTTGCCTTAGCGATATTTTTAGGTAGATTTTTAATACTGCTTGGATACATTATTAGTGTGCTAGCTCACGAGCTTGCGCACTATTTTGTGGCAAGAAAATACTATTATAGGTGTAATAGTATAGTATTATCGGCATTTGGAGCAGTCCTATATGGTGATTTTGAAGAAGCTGTTGACAAGCCTCAGGTAATAATCGCCTTAGCCGGTCCGTTTATCAATTTTGTTTTTGTTGTTATAGGCGTAACTTTTTGGTATTTATACCCTCAAACTTACGTTTACACTCTTGAATTTGTTTACGCTAACTTATTTATTGGCGCAAGCAATATGCTACCGGTGTTTCCGCTTGACGGCGGAAAAGTTTTACTTGGGTTAATTTCAAAAAAATATGGATATAAGAAAAGTTTACAAGTAGTAAAAGTTCTTGGCGTTGTGGTAGCATCTTTACTGTTTGTAATATTTTTAGTAGGGATAATATTTAATAAAAATTTGTTTTCGCTTGGTTTATTCGCTATATTTTTGTTGATGTCAGCCTTTCCCATTAAAAAGCAAATATATGAAAAATTGCCGATATTTAACATTGATAGAGGACTTAGACGAGGCGTAGAAGAAAAAACTCTAATTGTTTATCCTTGCGTTACCCTTGATATGATAAAGAAGCGTTTTGAAGGCAATTATTTATATAGAGTAATAGTTGTAAACAGCAAGGGCGAAAAACTTATTGAGTATGGGTTTGCTCAATTACAAAATATATATTTGTTGCCCGACAGCTTAACGCTTGAAGAAGTAATAAAAAAAGACCTAGTTAAATTGTAAATTAATAAAAATTTTATGCAAAAATATTTCCTTTGTATACCTTTACAAAAGAAATATTTTTGCTTATATTTTTAAGGGTAAAGTTTTAGCTAATTTAGTTTTTACAAGTAATATTTCATACTTTCGACCACGCTTTCTTCGTAACCAAGCAAATCTTTAATCATTGAATTGACTTTTTCGCTTATGTCGTTAGTGTGGTGGAGCAATCTACCTAAGTCGATAACGCCGTTTGTAGTGCCTAGAATAATTATTTTTGCTACGCTTGTAATTGAATTATCCGCCATCAATTTCATATTTAGGTTAAACTTCGCCATATTTCTAGCCGCTTTAAGTTCGTCTTTTAATATGCAGTTGAAGGTGTTTGCTTGAATTTGAGCATTGCGGGCAAAGTCTTCGTATTTATTGACTTGCTTACGCAAAAGGTCGGCTAATTCCATATTACTTACTTTTTTTACAATAAACTCCGTAGTATCTTTTGCCATAAGAGCGTTAGAATAAACTGCCGATAAAATTTTAATGTTGTTGACATTTTTAACGCTATCTAGGCAAGGCGCATTTTGCCAGTCTTTTTTGCTCTTTGACGCAGTTTTTGAAGTAGACTCATTTTCTTTTGGATTAGCGTTTTCTTGCATTTTTGTTCTCCTTTTTTTCTTTATCTTGCTCGTGCGGAAGAAACTCATAATTTCTACAAGTTTCAGGGTGCATCACGTATTCTTTATTGTTTTGTTTACTTTTTGTCATATTAACAATTCCTCCCTTTCTCTATATTATTATTGCCCGAAGCGAGTTTTTTAATACAAATTGTTTGACAAAGTAGATGTTTTATGATAAATTATGCAAGACCGCATAAAAAGGGCAAATAAGTATAACTAAGGTTATCGCCCTAATTTAGCGAGATTGGAAGGGGGAGGTAAAATTATGTACGCAATCGTAAAAACAGGTGGCAAACAATACAAGGTTACCAAAGATTTAATTTTTTCAACTGAATTACTAGATGTTAAAGTTGGGTCAGTAGTCGAACTACCTGCAATTATGTATGTTGATGACAACAAAGTTCTTATTGGTCTTGATTGTAATCGTGTAGCCGTAAACGCAGAAGTTGTAGAGCACGGCAAGGGAGAGAAGATTAACATCTTCACTTACAAAGCTAAGAAGAATGTTCATCACAGACAAGGACACAGACAACCATACACAAAACTTAAAGTAACTAATATTTCTGTCAAATAATATGACAAATATAACAATCAACAAGGTAAATGGCAATATTGTAAAGGTGGTATGCGTTGGTCATACCGGATACGCTCAAAGCGGACAAGACATTGTTTGCGCAGGCATATCGACATTAGTGCAAACGGCGTTACTGGGCATACTTAATGTAGCCTGCGTAAATGTAGATTATACTATACGTGCCGACGACGGCTTGTTAGAATTTACAATCGACAACAATCCCGACCACGCTTTAAACGAGGCTGAGATGCACGACTGTCAAATTATCCTTAAAACTATGCTTTGCGGATTGTCAGACTTTAATACCGAGTACTCGGATTATATGAATTTGGAGGTAATTGAATAATGTTTATAATACTTCAATTGTTTGCCCACAAGAAAGGTGGCGGTAGTTCAAGAAACGGAAGAGATAGTAATGCGCAAAGACTGGGCGCAAAAAGAGCTGACGGACAATTTGTCAACGCCGGTAATATTCTCGTACGTCAAAGAGGCACTAAGGTTCACCCCGGCAACAACGTTGGTATAGGCAAAGACGATACTTTATTTGCTCTTGTAAGCGGTGTAGTTAAATTTGAGCCTAAGGGTAAAGCAAAAAAACAAGTTAGCGTTTATCCTAACTAATAACTTAACAATTTTTGGGCTGTTTGTTCAGCCCTTTTTTGTTAAATAAAAAAATAAAATGATACAAATACTTAAAGATAAAATAATAATTAACAGTCTAAATTTTGTCGCCAAAGATATCTTTGAATGCGGACAAATATTTAGATATAAAAAGATTTCTAGCGGATACATTTGTTATTCGCTTGATAAATCGGCAATTATTGAAGAAATTGAAGGCAAAACTATAATTTCTTGCAAAGATGTCGACTATTTTTATAAATATTTTGACCTAGATACCGATTATAATGTAATTACAAACAAATTATCCAAAGATATGTTTATGGCAAAAGCGGTAGACTTTGGACGAGGCATAAGAATACTTAGGCAAGACTTATTTGAAACTATTATTAGTTTTATTATTTCGGCAAACAATAATATTTCTCGCATACAAAAAATTATTGAGAATATTTGTAAAGCATTTGGAAGCGTCACCGAATTTGGCTACGCTTTTCCAACTCAAAAGCAACTACTTAAAGCTACGGCAAGTGATTTTAAGGAGTTAGGTTGCGGTTATAGAGCCGAATATTTATTTAAAACTTTGCGTTTAATTGACGACCAATTTGAGCGTGAACTTAAAATTTTGCCAACCGAACTTGCCCGAAAAAAATTGCTCAATTTAGTAGGCGTAGGAAATAAAGTTGCAGATTGCATACTCTTATTTGGACTGGGCCGCCTAAACACTTTTCCTTGCGATGTGTGGATAAAAAAAGTTTATCACGAATATTTTGAACAAGGACATAAAGACAATCAAATTTCAAACTTTTTTGTAAATTATTTTGGCGAATTGTCGGGATACGCTCAACAATATCTTTTTTATTTTCAAAGAAGCGGCGAATTTTTTCAAAAAGTATAGACAAATTATCATAAGTGTTGTAAAATACAATTAATGTAACTGAGGAGGCAAATACAAATGTTAGAAGATAGAAAGATTGCGCTATTTATCGACGTTGATAATCTAGGCATAAGCGAGACCGAATATAATAACGCTTTAACACAACTAGATAAGCTAGGCGATATTTTATACGGCAAAGCCTATGGTGTTTCGGACAAGAAACATAAAGCTATTATTGATTCCGTACTTGCGAGAGGTTTCGATATGTGTAGCGTTATGCGTATCAAAAAGAGAGGCGCTAAGGTATTTGACAATCGTATTATTGTCGATTGCTTAGCCGAAGTATTGCAAAACAACAATATTGACACAGTAGCAATTCTTGCCGCTCCGGCAGACTCAATATCGTTATACAGCAAATTAAAAAGTTTCAATATATCAATAATTGCCCTTGATAACAACGACGAAGAGAATGGCTCTTTTGTCAATATGTTCTTAGATATGGGCATTGTCGAGCATATTAAGCCGGTTAAAAAGGCCGTTAAAGTTCCTTTTAAGGCAAAACCCGTTGAAGTTAAGCCGATTGAGCAAGTTAAACCAATAGTTGAAGAGCCAATCAAAGAAGTTAAGCCGATTGAGCAAGTTAAACCAATAGTCGAAGAGCCAATCAAAGAAGTTAAACAAGAGCAACCGCCTAAACAAGTTGAAGAAGACGAGGCGACTGCAAATTTAATAAACGCTATCAACAGCATTTTAAAGAGCGCTCCGCAAGAAGAAGCTCAGCCCGAATTAAAAGAAGCTCCTAAACAACAAACCAAAAAAGTTGAAGCTCCTGCGCAACAACCCGAACAAATTGTTGACGAGCCTATCGTAGTAGCCGACACAAAACCGCAAGCAAATTATATTCCTAGCGACGAATTGCAAGTTCTTAAAGAGCTTGAAGATTTTAAGAGCGCTCAAAAGAGTATTAGTGGCGAAGACGCCGAATTGCTTGACACCATTCGCCGTTTAATCGACGAGAACCACAAAAAAGATTAATCTACATATAGTTTAATCGGCAAAAGTCAATTAATATTAAATTTAATCAATTATTCTATAAGTCCGTTTTTTTAAGCGGACTTTTTATTTTTTACAATTTTGCCTTATCTATTTAATTTTAAGTACAATTTTAAAAAAAGCATCTTCTTTTTTTGAAAAATAAGTAAAAGTGCAAAAGGAATGACAGACAAGCATAAACTATACAAGAGGTGGGGAAAATGTCGCTTTATAATTGTTTAAAAGATATTTTAGGGCAAGAAATAGTGTCGATTGCTAAATTTAGATATGAAGTTTTTTGCAACTATGCGGTAGAAGTCGAGGGGCATTGCGGATTAAAACAGTTATGCGAGAGCAAAATTGCCCTTAAACTGCCTCAAAATAAAACTTTTATAGTTGTTGGACGAAAGTTAGTAATCGTAGAATTGTCTAAGCGTTACGCTTTAATTAAAGGCATAGATATAGAGGTGAGCATTGTTTAATACTATTATTACAGTTGAGGGGCTAAATGCTGAAAATCTTGTTAATAATCTGTCTAGAAGTTACAAATTATCTATAATTAAGCGAACTAGAAAAGTTTTTGACATTGTCGTAGCCCACAAAGACAGTAAAAAGTTAGTTGCTTATTTGAAGAATAAGTGCTATAATATTATAAATATTAAGCAAATAGGCATAGTTAACCTATGGTATAAAGTTAAGTCCCATATAGCCTTAACCATTTGTTTAATTTTGTTAATTGTGTCTATGCTTGTATGCAACAACTTATGTTTAGACATACATATTAAATATAACGGTAAAGAGCAAGAAGTAAAGTATTATCTCAACGAATACGGCATTAAATACGGTAGCAATCTTGCTAGCCTTAGTATCGACAAACTTGAAAATTTTCTTTGCAATAAATTAAATTGCGCTTACGCCGTAGTAAGCGTGCGTGGCAGTAGACTAAGCGTGCAAATTGTTGACAAAACAACGCTTGACAAGCCAACTGATTTTAACAAAAGTTTTGATATAATTGCGACTCATAGTGGCGTAATTACCCGTATAGTAGTGCTAAGCGGTACGGCGCAAGTTAAGGTGGGCGACAAGGTTAGCAAGGGGCAAACGCTAATTAAAGGGCTTAGAACGTATGCTGACGGCACACAAGAACCAATTCGAGCCGTAGGTAGCGTTTACGCAGACGTTGCTGTTTGGTCTAAGGCGGAATATTCTCCTACTCAAATAATCTACAACCCAACTAATAAATTTTTTACAAGAACACATCTAAAAATAGGCGACAAAATAGCGTTTAGTAAGCGTAAAAATCCATATACATATAGCAAACAAGAAGAAACAACGTACAGTTTGTTTCCTTTTAATATAGTAGTCATAAGACAAATAATATACGAGCTTGCTCCCCAAACTATAAGCGTAACGCTTGAAGAAGTCAAAGACGAACTTATGAAAAAAGCCTACGAACAAGCAGTTAGTCAAATTGATTATCAAATAATTAACACCGAATACATAATTGATAATAGCGGGGTTACCGCTTATATTTACGGAAATATACAAATAAATAAGGATAACACTATTGAAAGTAACAGCAAAGATTAACACGCCTAGCCTTGATATTTTAATAAAAGTTTTTGGCGCATTTGATGAAAATATACAGGCTATTTGTTCGGCGTTTTCCATAGAAGTAACCATACAAGAAGGCGAATATTATTTTTTAGGCGAGCAAACCAATATTGACCAAGCTAACAAAGTAATCGACAAATTAATTATATTTGCAAGTCAAGGCGACAATCTAGATATAGGGCAAGTCAACTATATTTGTTCTTGCGCAAAAGACGGCAAAC
The DNA here is from genome assembly GCA_036654455.1 of Clostridia bacterium. NCBI lineage: Bacteria > Bacillati > Bacillota > Clostridia > Clostridia bacterium. The sequence continues at coordinate 49,158 of JAVVRZ010000001.1, forward strand.
TTGACAATATAGTCGAATTGCTTAGCGACGTAGTTACGGTTACCAATAGGGGCAAACCTATTAAATGTAAGACCGTAGGACAGAAAAAATACGTTAGCGAGATTAATAAAAAAACTATAACAATAGCCATAGGCCCTGCGGGGACAGGCAAGACTTACTTAGCCGTAGCGCTTGCCGTAGTCGCTTTTCGTTCTAGACAAGTAGATAAAATTATTCTTACTCGTCCGGCGGTTGAAGCTGGCGAAAAGTTAGGCTTTTTACCGGGCGACCTACAAGAAAAAGTTAATCCTTATTTGCGTCCGCTGTACGACGCTTTGCAAGAGATGTTAGGAATTGAAACATTTCGTAAAATGATTGAAAAAGGTTCAATCGAGATTGCGCCCCTTGCATATATGAGAGGCCGTACGTTAAGTAACGCTTTTATAATATTAGACGAAGCTCAAAACGCTACTAACGAACAAATTAAAATGTTTCTCACTAGACTAGGGGAGAATAGCAAAATGGTAATTAACGGCGACTTAACCCAAACAGATTTGCCCGATGGCAAGGCAAGCGGGTTAAAGACCGCTTCGCATATTCTTAGAGATTTACCCGAAATAGCGATTATAAATTTAACAGAAAAGGACGTTGTCCGCCATCCGCTTGTACAACTTATAGTTAAAGCGTATGAAACGGCAGAGAAAGGAAGAAAGAATGACTGATAAAAACAAACAAAAGAATATCTGGATAAGTTTAGCTATATTGTTTGCCGCCTACGTTGTCATATTCTTATTAGTATGGTTGTTTAATATAAGCCAATTTAAAGGCGAGAACGTAACGCAAAAGTCAATTACTTACGCCGGATTGCTAATAATGACTTTTTTAGGTATGGCGTATTACTCGTTGATGTCAAGTAAAAAAGTGCTTATGCAAATTCGCAAATGCGGAGCTTTGGCGGTAACTATGGTGCTTAGCTATGCGATTATGGAAATATTTGCCGAACTGCTTAACTTGTACTACTTAATACCATATTCCATTTGCGCCTTGCTTGGAGCTACATTAATAGACTCTCGTACTTCATTTTTTGCAAATATAAATTTAGTTGTAATTTTCTTTGCAAGTTTACTGCTATTTGGCGAGGTTAACTCGGCGGACTTATATTTTGTTTTATTTGCAGGGTTATTTTCTAGCATATTGTCAGCTTATTCTACAACGCCAAATATGATAAGAACTAAATACATACTAATTGGTCTAGTTCTTGGCATAAGTTCGACTTTGTTTGCTCTAACTACTTATTTGATGTTTAACGTCGTATTTGTCGCTAAGCAATTTTTTATCAACGTTGGCACAGCGTTTACAAGCGGATTTTTTACTATAATGTTGCTATTTTTGTTTATGCCATTACTTGAAAAAATATTTGGACTTGTTACAAACTTTAAGCTCAATGAGCTTACTTCAACTAATCAACCATTGTTAAAGAGGTTGTTGACCGAAGCTCCGGGTACATTTAACCACAGTTTAACCGTAAGCAACTATGTCGAGGCGTGCGCATCGGCTATTGGCGCAAACCCCATTGTAGCTAGGGCGGTTGCATATTTTCACGACGTGGGCAAACTTAAAAATCCCTTATATTTTGTTGAAAACCAATCGGGAGTAAATCCTCACGACGAGCTTACGCCGGAAGCAAGCGTGCTTGCAATTAAGAAACACGTTTTGTACGGTTATACTTTGGCAAAAGAATATGACCTTCCGCAAGAAATCTGTCAGGGAATACTCGAACATCACGGCACAATGCCAATAAAGTACTTTTATCTTAAAGCCAAAAAACTTACCGACGGCGAATTGCCTTACGACAGTTACAGTTACGAAGGTCCTAAGCCTAGCACAAAAATATCGGCAATTCTTATGATATGCGATGCTTGCGAAGCTGCGCTTAGAGCGTCGGGCGACAAAAATAACGCTAGTTTGATTGTCAACAAAGTTGTGCAAGAAAGAATGGAATTTGAACAGTTTAATGAATGTGATATATCAATGCAAGAAATTGAAATTGTAAAGTCTACAATTTTAACTACCTATTTAGGGTTTAAGCATAAAAGAATTGCTTATCCCGACGTCAAAATGTAATATGAAAATATTTTTTACTAATGCAACGCTTTGCGAAAAATTATCAATAACAAGAACGATAAAATTTGCAAATAGTTATTTAAAACAAACAAATAAGCTTGAAATGACGGTTAACTTTGTGTCAAGCATACAAATAGCCGAGCTTAATCAACAATTTAGACAGATAAACTCAACTACCGACGTGCTGTCTTTTCCAACACTTGACGCACAAACTAAAACAATAACCTTTGAAGATTATCCAAGCGACATTAATTTTAAGACCGGCAACATTATTATAGGCGAGATTTTTATAAATAGAGAACGGGGTAAAGAACAAGCCATAGAATACGCCCACAGTTACAAAAGAGAGTTAAATTTCCTTGCTCTGCACGGGTATCTGCACCTACTAGGTTACGACCACTTAGAAGAAACGCAACGGCAAATAATGGAAGAACTTCAACGACAAATTTTACAACGGTTAAATATAAACCGATAAGGAAAAAATGATTAAAAAAACAGGTTTTATAGCAATTATTGGCAATCCAAACGCAGGCAAATCAACTTTGCTCAATAGTTTAATACAACAGAAAGTATCTATCGTAAGTCCTAAGCCACAAACAACTCGCAATACTGTTACTGGCATATATACCGAGGGCGACTATCAAATGATTTTTGTAGATACTCCGGGTACGATTAAACCTCGCAACAAATTAGGCGAATATATGGCAAAAAGCATAGATAAAGCTGTTATAGGCGTCGATTGCATTTTGCTTGTAATCGACGGACACGACGGTATTGACAACAGCGAATTAGATTTAGTTGAGAAGTATGGCGACAAAGGCGTTCCTCTTGTAGTAGTAGTATCCAAAACCGATATATCTCAGCCCAACACTCTTATGCCCGAGTTAGCTAGACTTAACGAATATCCTTATATTAGTCAGGTTTTTGCCGTATCGGCAAGAAAGAATAAAAACATAGATTTGCTTAGAGAAGAGCTTAAAAAGTATCTTCCCGAAGGCGAGTTTAACTATGGCGAGGACGAAGTCACCGACAAATCTTTACGTTATATGGTTTGCGAGCAAATTAGAGAGAAAATTTTGCTTGTACTTAACTATGAAGTTCCTCACGGTATCGGCGTAATGCTAAACAAAATGGAATTTGACACAGTAAGACAAATTTGGGATATTGACGCAAACATTATTGTTGAAAAGCAGTCACATAAACCTATTCTTTTAGGCAAAGGCGGAGAAATGATTAAACAAATAGCCACTCACGCAAGAATTTCTATGGAAAAATTGCTTGAAGGCAGAGTTAATCTTCAACTATGGATAAAAGTTAAACCCGATTGGCGAGATAGCGAATATCTTGTTAGCGAGATAGGTTACAATAAAAAAGACTTATAAATTATAAAATATATCTTAGCATATTAAATAAAAATTTTAGCAAATTAAATTAAGATATTAACCACAGCTTTTACGCATAAGTCCTATTAGTTATTTTCATACTAACAAAAAGGGGGCAATTATGAGCGTTAAACAATTAGCTTGGGAAATGTTTGAACAAACTGGCAATATAGCTTATTATAATTTATACAAGAGATTAGAGAACAATGAATGGAACAAAAAATTAAAGCCATAGTATTAAAAAGCGTAGATTATCAAGAAAATGATAAGCTACTCTTGCTTTATTCGGGCGAATTAGGTAAATTTACGGCAATTATTAAAGGCGTTAAAAAACCTAATGCTCAACTAAAATACGCTAGCGAACAATTTTGTTTTGGCGAGTATCAATTTGCTCAAAAAAATAGTCATTACGTAGTAATTGGCTGTAATTGCATAGAAAGTTTCTATTGTTTAAGAAACGATATCGAAAAATACTATTCGGCTTGCGTCCTTCTTGACACAATAGCTACGCTTGAACAAGAAGAAAGCAACCCACAATTATTTGTTCTATTACTTAAATATTTACAAAAGCTTGTCGAAAGTCAAGCGTCGCCTAAGCTATTAGCTCTAAAATTTATACTTACATATTTAGCTAGTCAAGGGTATGGTATGCAATTTGACCGTTGCAGTTTATGCAAAACTACAAGTTTTGAAAAATTATATTTAGACCTTGAAGCCGGAGGTATTACTTGCATGGCTTGTCGAAGTAATAGCGCCCTTGCGCTACCGGCTACTACTTTATCTTGTTTGAGATTGACTGCCGATATGCCATTAGACTCGATTTCTAATTTAAAATTTAAGCCGTCTTATATAAACGATTGTCTTTTAACGCTGTATCAATATATTTCACATAGTTTATTTAAGATAAAAAGTCTACAAGAATTGTTAACTATCTAAATTATTATAAAATTTGATAGAAATTTGTTTGTCTATTTTGCTTTTTTAAGGTAAAATAGCTATTGTCAACACAAAGAAAATTTAGGAGGAAGTATGGTAAAGTACGTTTATTTATTTAGTCAAGGTAACGGCAAGATGCGAGAGTTACTTGGTGGCAAAGGGGCTAACTTAGCCGAGATGATTAATCTTGGTCTACCTGTACCCGATGGTTTTACAATTACAACAGAGGCTTGTAATAAGTATTACGAGTGTGGAAAAGCTCTACCACAAGAAATTACAGAGCAAGTATTTGAAGCCTTAGACATAACTGAAAAGAAATTAGGCAAGAAATTGGGTGATTTGGTTAATCCATTATTAGTATCTGTTCGTTCGGGCGCAAGAGCTTCTATGCCCGGTATGATGGACACTATATTAAATCTTGGTTTAAATGACCAAACAGTAGAAGTTATCGCAAAGCTTACAAACAATCCACGTTTTGCTTATGACAGCTACCGTAGATTTATACAAATGTTTAGCGACGTTGTTATGGAAGTTGAAAAAGCTAAGTATGAGAAACTTTTAACTAACGCTAAAAAAGCAAAAGGCGTTAAATTTGATACTGATTTAGACGCTGACGATTTAAAGGCGCTTGTAGTTGAATTTAAAGCGTTATACAAAAAAGAGCTTGGACAAGACTTTCCGCAAGACCCCAAAGAACAACTTATGTCGGCAGTTCTAGCTGTTTTCCGTTCTTGGAACAATCCTAGGGCGATTTATTACAGAAGAATGAACGATATTCCCGGTAGCTGGGGTACGGCTGTTAGCGTTCAATCAATGGTTTATGGCAATATGGGCAATGACTCAGGCACTGGCGTTGCGTTCACACGTAACCCTGCAACCGGCGAAAAAGTTCTTTTCGGCGAATATTTAATGAATGCGCAGGGCGAGGACGTAGTAGCGGGTATTCGTACGCCACAACCTATATCTCATTTACAAGACCAAAACGTAGAAGTTTATAATCAATTTGTAAAGATTTGTTCAATTCTTGAAGACCACTATAAAGATATGCAAGATATGGAATTTACCATCGAAAGAGGCAAACTATATATGCTTCAAACTCGTAATGGTAAGAGAACGGCTGCCGCCGCTTTAAAAATTGCCGTTGATATGCTTAAAGAAGGCAGAATTGACGAAAAAGAAGCTTTGCTTAGACTTGAACCTCGTTCTCTCGACGCTTTACTTCATAATCAATTTGACCAAAAGGCTTTAAGTAAAGTTACTCCTATCGCTAATGGTTTGCCAGCTTCTCCCGGAGCTGCTTGCGGAGCGGTTTACACCGACTCAAAAAGAGCTATCGCCGCTGTTGAAAAGAACCACAAAGCAAAGGTTATTATTGTTAGACTCGAAACTTCGCCCGAAGACATTGAGGGTATGGCAGTTTCGCAAGGTATATTAACTGCTCGTGGCGGAATGACTTCGCACGCAGCCGTTGTAGCTCGTGGTATGGGTACTTGTTGCGTAGCTGGTTGTTCGCAACTCAATATCGAACACGGCGCAGACCACTTTTATATCGGCGAAGAAAAATTTGTAGAAGGCGACATCATATCTCTTGACGGCTCGACAGGTAACGTTTATAAGGGCGCTATGCCCACAGTCGAACCTCTAATTAGCGGTGACTTTGGTTATATTATGGGCTTAGCCGATAAATATCGTACTTTAAAAGTAAGAACAAACGCCGACAATCCAAAAGATAGCGCAGTTGCTGTTAAATTTGGCGCAGAAGGTATCGGTCTATGCCGTACCGAGCATATGTTCTTTGGCGACGATAGAATACAACCTATGAGAGAAATGATTGTTTCTGACACCGTTCTTGGTAGAGAAAAGGCTCTTGCTAAATTATTACGTTTCCAAAGAGCAGACTTTGAAGGCATATTTAGAGTAATGCAAGATAGACCGGTTACTATTCGTTTCTTAGACCCGCCACTTCACGAATTTTTACCCACTAAGGAAGAAGATATTAAGAAGATTTCTAGCGACATCGGCATTACAGTCGAGAAATTAAAGACAATTATTGCTTCTTTGCACGAATTTAACCCAATGCTTGGGCATCGTGGTTGCCGTTTATCAATTACCTATCCTGAAATTGCTCAAATGCAAACAAGAGCGGTTATTGAAGCTGCCATTAATATAAGAAAAGAAGGCGTAAATGTTATACCTGAAATTATGATTCCTCTTGTAGGCGAAGTTAAAGAATTAGAATATGTTAAAGCCGTTGTAGACCAAACAGCTCAACAAGTAATGAAAGAGAATAATGTTTCCTTTAAATACTATGTTGGCACAATGATTGAAGTTCCTCGTGCAGCGTTAATCTCTGGCGAAATTGCAAAAGTTGCAGAGTTTTTCAGCTTTGGCACAAACGACTTAACTCAAATGACCTATGGTTTTTCTCGTGACGACGCTGGCAAATTCCTACCTTACTACTATGAAAAGAAAATTTTCGAAAGCGACCCATTCGCTCGTATTGACCAAATCGGCGTTGGCAGACTTATGAAATTATCAGTAGAAGAGGGTAGACAATCTCGCAAAGATTTAAAGACCGGCATTTGTGGCGAACACGGCGGAGACCCAAGTTCGGTAGAATTTTGTCACAGAATTGGGCTAAATTATGTATCCTGCTCTCCGTATAGAGTACCTATTGCCCGTCTTGCCGCAGCCCAAGCAGCAATCAAAGACCTTAAATAAATTTACAATTATTTTAAAAGCCACTTGTAAATCAAGTGGCTTTTTGTTTTTTATAGGTTTTTAGTATATTTATGCAAATATATCAAAAATTTTTAATTAAATAGAGGAAAATTAAGAATTATATAGAATTAGTAATTGTGGAGGAAGAAATGTCAAATAAACAAGAATGGACAAATTTTATAGACGAACTGAAAAGTAAGAATGATATTGTCGACGTTATTTCTTCTTACACCGTCACTACTCAAAAGGGGCGAGCATTTTGGGCTCTCTGCCCTTTTCACGGTGAAAAAACATCTTCATTTGCAATCAACAAAGAAGGGCAGTATTACAAATGTTTTGGGTGCGGGGTGTCAGGCGACGTTATTAAATTTGTTCAAGACATAGAGGGCTGTACCTTTATGGAAGCAGTAGAAATATTAGCTAAACGTGTAAATATGCCTGTGCCTGTTTCTCAGCAAAACGACGACGCAGTCGCAAAAAAACACAAATTAAGACAAACTTGTTATGATGTTTGTTTAGCGTCGGCAAGGCATTATCACGACAACCTAGTAGGCAATCAAGGCAAATTAGCTAGGGAATATCTCATAAGCAGAGGTATAAATTCACTGACAACGAATGTTTTTGGATTAGGCTATTCCTTAGGATTTGACCAGTTACCTAGTTACTTAGCCAGTCAAAACATAAGCTACATAGACGCTGTTAATGCAGGGGTGATTGCAAAAGGGCGAAATGATACATATTATGATTGTCTTTATAATCGTTTAATCGTTCCTTTAATCAATATTTCGGGCGACGTTATAGGGTTTGGCGGTAGAACGCTCGGTAGCGACAAAACCATAGCGAAATATAAAAATACGCAGGACACTTTGGCGCACGAAAAAAACAAAAATTTATTCGGTATTAATCTTGTCAAAAAAAATAAGCCGGTAGGCAGACTTAATAGCATTATTGTGCTTGAAGGTTATATGGACGTAATATCGCTATATCAATGCGGTATTACTAATGCGGTAGCCAGTATGGGTACTTCGCTTACAAAAGAACAGGCTAAACTTCTTAAACGTTTGACCGATAACGTATATATCTGTTATGACGGCGATTCGGCAGGGCAAAGCGCAACCATAAGAGGCCTAGATATTCTCAAAGACGCCGGCGTTGAAGTTAGAGTTATTAGTTTGCCAAATAAGCTTGACCCCGACGAATTTGTTAGAAAAGAAGGCGTAGAGCAATTTAAACTTCTTGTTGACAAGGCTTTACCTTTAATCGATTACAAATTGAAGGTTTTGCAAGATATTTATCCAATTAATTCGCCAAATATTGTAAAACAGCAAGAGGCAAAACGCAAATTTTTAGCGTCGGCGATAAGTATAGTTAAGGGACTTGACGCAGTCGACAAAGAATCTTACTGTAAATTGCTTGCCGAAAAAACGCAAATTAATCTCGACTTTATCAAAAAAGAAGTGTATTCTCTCCAAGCTGTCGCTCAAACAACTAGCGACGAAACAACAAAAATTTCAAAAGAGAGTAGCGCTCTTTGCTTTATTGCAAAGTCACTGCTTGCAAATAAACCTTACGCAACGCTTGTGGAAAAATTATCTCTACCGCTTTTGCCCGAACTTGACACAATATTTAGTTATATTTATCAATGTAGACAATGTGGCAAACAAACTAAGATAGGCAACATCTTTGACTTAGGTATCAAAGACCGTCAAATTATTGATAATATCGTTAGCGAAGACGAATTGACCCAAGAAGAACAAGTTAAATACTATAATGATTGTTTAATCGAAGTTGAAGTGTATCAACTAGTCAACAAGCTTGAAAGCATTATGGTAATTTATCAAAATACCAATGACATAACTAAAAAACAAGATATAATGCGACAAATTCAGCAACTAACCAAACAAATTAGAATTGCTAAACAGAAGAAGGGAGAAATTTAAATGATTGACGAACTTATCAAAAACATAGTAGAAGACATTAAACGAATGAGTGAAATCAAAGGATACGTTACTTATTCCGAAATCGAAGAAAAACTTGAAAAAGTTGAGTTCTCGCCCGACCAAAATGCCGAAGTTTATAAATTGCTAGAAGATAGCAACATTACAATAGTCGACATTTTAGAAGTAAAAGACGACGACTTACTTAAAAACGTAGCAGACGTGCCGATTGACGACCCTGTTAAGATGTATCTTAAAGATATAGGCAAAGTACCTTTGCTTAGTGGCGACGAAGAAGTCGAGCTAGCGATACGTATGCAAAATGGCGACCAAGAAGCTAAACAACAACTTAGCGAAGCTAACCTAAGACTTGTTGTTTCTATTGCAAAACGGTACGTAGGCAGGGGAATGTTGCTACTTGACCTTATTCAAGAGGGCAACTTAGGTTTAATTAAAGCCGTTGAAAAGTTTGACTATACTAAGGGCTTTAAATTTTCGACTTATGCGACTTGGTGGATAAGACAAGCTATCACTAGGGCGATTGCCGACCAAGCTCGCACTATTCGTATTCCTGTGCATATGGTCGAAACAATCAACCGTCTAACTAGAATTTCACGCGCATTACTTCAAGAATATGGCAGAGAACCAACTCCGCAAGAGATTGCCAAAGCTATGGACATAACCGAAGATAAGGTTATCGAAATACAAAAAATTTCACAAGACCCCGTAAGTCTTGAAACTCCAATAGGCGAGGAAGAAGACAGTCACCTAGTTGACTTTATTGAAGACAACAAGACCATTCAACCAAGCGAAGTTGCCGCTAATACTATGCTTAAAGAACAACTTATTGCAGTATTGCATAAACTTACCCCACGTGAAGAAATGGTGCTTCGCCTAAGATACGGCATTGACGACAGCCGTCCCCGTACTCTTGAAGAAGTCGGCAAAGAATTTAACGTAACAAGAGAAAGAATTAGACAAATAGAGGCAAAAGCTCTGCGTAAATTGCGTAATCCTTCACGCAATAAAAGACTTAAAGATTACCTTGATTAGATGACTAAACGACAACTTGCAATAATTGAGTTATTGCCTACTTGTAATGTTTTGTGCGACGTTGGGTGCGACCACGGAATAATCGGCGCTCAGGCTCTTGCCACAAATAAGGCAAAAAAAGTTATTTTTACCGATATTTCTGCGCCTTCGCTAAATAAAGCTAGATTACTTTGTCAAAATGTCAATCTAACTAATTGCGAGTTTATTTGTCAAGACGGCTTAGGCAATATCGCTTGCGATTGCGCTGTAATCGGCGGAATGGGCGGACTTGAAATATTAGATATTCTAAGGCAGGCTACAACTTTACCCGAAATGCTGTTACTTCAACCTATGCGTTCGTTAGAAACATTAAGGCAAGAAATTATTAAAAACTATAAAATTCTTGTCGACAAAATTGTGTTTGATAAAAAATATTACAATTTATTGTTGCTTGTTAAAGGGAGCGATTCTTTAACGCATAGCGAACTTATATTTGGAAGAAGCAACATAAACACAAATAACCCGGACTTTAAAATATACTTAGAACACGAACTAAAAAAATGCGATACAATTTTACAAAAAACCTCACTAAATAATGTAATAAGCAGACGAGAACAAATTTTGTTACTGCTTAATAAGGAGCAAATATGAATAAAATCTTTGAATATCAAGCGCTAGACGGTCAACTTAAAAAAATAAGAAAAGAGCTTAACAACTCTGACGAAAACAAAGCTTTTAATAGTTGGGCAAGTTTCCTACAAAAGGCGCAAGACGAATTGATTAAACTTGAAAATAGGACAAGAGAGTTAAACTACTTGTTAGATAAGCAAACCGAAAATTTTGAAGAAAAGCAGAAAGTTATTGATGATTATAATTTGTCGATTGACAAATGTATCGATACGCAAGAGCTAGAATATCTCACCAAAAAGCTTAACGATTTATCTCGTATTTTAATCACCATTGATAAAGATATTAGAATTCTTACCGCAGAAGTCGACGAAATATCGGCAAAATACGACGCATATAAAGTAAAAGTACCTAATGCGCAAGAAAAAAAGAAATTTGCAAAGTCAAAGCTTGACGAACTTGTAAATTCTAGGCGTGCCGAGATGGATTCTATCAAAGCTCAACTTGCCGAGATGGAAAAAGAAATTGAGCCTTCTATGATTGAAGAATATAATAGTTTAAAAAAGCAAGCTATTTTTCCGCCTTTTGTTACCCTTAGAAGCACTAATCAATGCGGTGGTTGCAGTATGGAATTGCCCAATCAGCAAGTTTCTATGCTAAATAGCGAGGGTAGAGTTCGTTGCGAGCATTGTAGACGCACAATACTTAAAGAATAAATAGCAAAAACTAAAATGTAAATTTAGGAAGTAATAACATATTTTAATTGATTTAAAAAGAACGCTTTATTAAGCGTTCTTTTTATAATTTTAGTGTCTAGAATGTAATTTATAAATATCAAATTGCATTTTCTAATAATTTAGACCTAACTATTGTAATTTTAAATTAGTTCGCAAACATCATAAAGTTTTGGTTGCCTGTCTATAATATTTTTTGCTATTTTTATCGCTCCTTCGGCGTAAGCGTCTATATTATATGTTGTGTGCGTAATTTCTATGCTTTGATATTTGTCGCTAAAATAAATTTTATGTTCTCCCGAGTGGTTTGCAAGCCTGAGAAAAGTTATTTGAGGGTTAATTAAATAATTTGCAAGCATTTTTGCAGTACCGCTTGGAGCGTCCTTTTTATTTATTTGATGTATTTCACTAATTGCTGTGTCAAATTCATTAAGAAGTTTTGTCATTTCGGGTAATATTTTTCTAATACAAATTATTCCATAGGTAAAATTAGAGCAAATACAAATTGGAATAGTTTGACTAGCCAAATAAATCATTTGCATCTGTTCTGCGTTTTGCCCTGTCGTACCTATTACGAGCGGAGTTAAAGTTGTGGTGGCGTAGCTAAGTAATTTTTTAGTAGCATTAGCGTTAGAAAAGTCGATAATGCAGTCCGCTTTACTTAATTTTGTAGTATTTGTGTTTATACAAACTGTCGAATATTTAATTTTTTCTTGTATTAGAGATTTTTTTAAAGACTTAGCAATTCTTCCGTTACCCCAAACAATACAGTTTTTCATAAATATTTGTCGTACTTAGGTAATATTAAGTCAATGGCAATTTTTAAGTTGTCGTCAATTTCTACTAATGGCGACCTTAAAAAATACGTATCTAGCAGACCTAACTTATAGAGAACATATTTTATTGCCGTAGGGTTAGGGCTAGAAAACAATAAAGACGCTAGTTCGACTAAATTGTGGAAGTCATTTAGATTTGGACGATAACATAATTGTTTGAGTAGCCTAACATAAGCGTTAGATACTACCGAGATTATTCCTTGCGAGCCTATACTATAAAATGGCAATAAAAGGGCGTCGTCGCCACAATAGAGAGCAAAATTATCTAAATAAGGGATAAGTCTACTTGTCGAAGCTATATTTCCGTTTGCTTGTTTAAGACCGACTATGTTTGGGTGTTTACTAAGTTCTATTACCGTATCTATATCTAGGTCATAACCTGTGCGAGAAGGAACGTTATACAAGATTATAGGGGTATCAACTTTATCGGCGATTGAAAAGTAATGCTTTAAAATGCCTTTTGAATTTGTTTTATTATAGTAAGGCGTAACTACAAGCAAATAATCAACTTTGTAGCTTTGAGCTAGCAAACAATCTTTAATCACTTCTTGCGTTTCTGTTCCGCCACAACTAGCCATAATCTTACATCTTGTATTTACTACTTCTGTAACGACTTCAAGCTGGCGAGTTCTTTCGGCTTGACTAAGAATAGTCGGTTCGCCGGTTGAACCATTTACAAGTAGACAATCAACGTTGCCGTTAATTTGATATTCTATTAAGCTAGCAAGTTGGTCGGTAAGTAGTCCGTTTTGGTCATAGGGACTTACTAGGGCTGTGCAAACTCCCTTAAACATATTTTTAACCTCCAAAGAAATATTCGCCGATTTGATAAGCGTTATAAGCAGCGCCTTTGAGTAAATTGTCTGCTACTATCCACATATTTATGGTATTGTCAAGGCTATAATCTAAACGTAATCTTCCTACGTAGGTTTGAGTCTTGCCAATAGTTTCTAACGGAGTAGGGTAAGCAAATTCTTCAAAGAGAACTATTCCGCTTTGATTTGACAAACACTTTTTAATTTGTGGCAAAGTAAAGCTATGTTCTAATTGAACATTTAAACTTATGCTGTGGCAGTTTGCAACCGGTACTCTTACGGCGGTGCAAGTTATCGGTAAGTTTTTAAGATTTAATATTTTTCTACTTTCGTCGATAACCTTCATTTCTTCTTTTGTATAGCCGTTTGAAGTAAAGTCGCCTATTTGAGGTATACAGTTATCGTAAATTTGACAAGGCAAACAAGTTGGGTTTGTTTGGTGTTCTTTAAGGGCTAAGAGTCCTTCTTTTCCGGCTCCGCTTACGGCTTGATAAGTGCTTGCAACCACTCTTTTTAAGCCAAATTCTTTGTCAAGGGCTGATAAGGTTGGCATAATTTGTATGGTTGAACAGTTTGGATTTGCAATTATATAATTATGCTTATAGATTAACTCGCCGTTAACCTCAGGCACGATTAGCAAAACTGCGCTAGCTAGCCTATAATAAGAAGAATTATCAATGCAAACAGTATGTTTATTTGTAAGCAATGGGGCGTAGACGCTAGCTGTTTTTTCGTCGGCGCAAAAAAAGGCTAAGTCGAATTCTTCTTGTAGCAAGCTATCTTTGGTTAGCTCAAATACGGTTTGCTCTTTTCCTAAGACATTGATTTTATTTTCTTTTGTCGAAGAAGCGAATAACTTTATATTATGGCGTATCGCTTTACTATTAAATACGTCAATTAAACTTGCGCCAACTATTCCGCTTGCGCCTATCAATGCAATTTTCATATACCCTCACAGTAATATATCTTATGTTTTTTAGCTTATTTAAGAACTATTTGACTATTCTTACTTTTATGATAAAAAGAATTTTAAAAGTATTAGTATTTAATTGAAAAAAAATCAAAAATAGGGTAGAATACAAGCATATACCAAAAGGGGACATAAACGTGAGTAAAATAGATTATAAACAAATAAAACTTGAAAACGAACGCAGTACGCATTTAACCAAACGCCTTAACAGATTGTCTATATGGGGTTTCTTTAAAGTACTTTATCGTAACGAAATGATTAAACTTATGCTTAGCAACTTATTCTTTTTGTTATTTGCCATTCCTTGCGTATTTGCATTTGTCAATTACACTAACAACGTTTCACTTTTAACGCAAACTTTGCCTTCTTCTAATGCGTTTGGCATTGGTAGCGCTGTTTGGCTTGGAGTCGGGCAGGAAACTACGTCAAGTATGCTAGTTATCGGCAGTAAATTCCATTTGTGGTTAACGTTAGCGCTTTGCGCCTTTGCCTTTGTCTTTTCGGGCGGTTTTGCAGTTGTTAGAGACGCTTTCTGGACGGGTAAGATTACATTTTTTAAGAGTTTTTGGCTAGGCATTAAATCAAATCTTCCCTACACAATTATTTGCACGGCTTTGCTTTCGTGCATGTATTTTGGCATATATGTTCTACAAAACTATATTTTAACAACTCTTCCTCTTTGGGCGATGATTTGTATACTTGTAGTAGCTTACATTTTACTTGTGTTATTAATTATGTATTGCTTAATATTATTTTCGGTTACAAACACTTATAAACAAAGCGTAGGCGCAAATCTTAAAGATGCTTGGTTGCTTCTTTGGATGAATATTTTACCTAACTTTGTGCAATTAATAATTATGGCGCTTCCGGCAGGTTTACTTGCGGGCTTTGCAACTTCGTTTATTGGTTCGCTTGCGATTATGTTCTTCTTTATGATTGGAGCGTTCTATATGGTATTTGTTTGGTCGACTCACATGATGCGCACATTCGCTTTGTTTCACCCCATAGACCCCAAAGCCAAAGCATAATTTTAGTAAATCAAAAAGGTCTTAACAAGACCTTTTTTTGTAATAACAAAAGGTAAATAATGACAAAAATTGTATTTGAAAAGAATAGTCAAATTTTAATAGATACGGCTCTAAACCTACAAGAAAAAGATTTTGTAGGCGCAATTAAACTGTTTGTAAAAGCGAATACGGCTTATTCTAAGTTATGTAGGGCTAAATTATTGTCAAACAATAATTTGTTCGAGGAAGCCAACACTCTTTTGTACGAATTATTATACTCAAAACAATACACTCAAAATTGTTATGCTCAGTTAGCGCATAATTTCGAGCGTATTGGCGATTCGCAAACGAGCGAGTACTATATGCAATTAATTGATTATGAATTAAATAAATTTGATGTTAATTGGCAAAATGTCGAAAAGCAAAGCGACCAAAGCGACGAAGAAGACGAGCAATACGACGAAGACGACGAACAATCTTCTTATGAAGACGACGACATTGACCAAACAAAAGTCGACGCTAAACGCAGAGTTTCCTTTATGAGCGACATAAAGAAGTTTGACAAATTATTGGCAAAAGAGAATTTTGTCGGCGCACAAAAGCAACTTAGGCTGTGCGAATTTAGATATCATAATTCGTTTGAAATATCTCTTATGTATGTAAGGTTATTTCACGCCTCTAAACAATACGCAAAATTAGCCGAATTGCTTGCCGAATTAAATAAAAAAATGTCTAGCGAAAGTTACTTTGAAATTACCGAATTAGGCGTGTTACTGGGTAGACTTAAATTATATCAAGCTTCTTATGATGTTTTAATTAGATTTAATGATATGCCTAACTTTATTAAATATTCTAGGCTAGGGTTTTTACTATTTATCGCAACTTATAATCTAGGTAGAATAGAACAAGCGAAAAAGATATTAGACGATTTTTTAGCTGTTTGGCAAACTCCTTTTTACAATCAATATTCTTCGAAATTTAATAAATTAATGGTTTTTGAGCCGATAAATGACTATGAAATGTTAATTAGCAATGATATATTTGCCCAAAAAGTTAATTTTTTATTGTCTTTTGCCGATTATTTTGGAATTTGGAAAAATAAAGAATTGCTAAACGCTGTGAGATGGACTATGCAACTTGACTCAAATTATATAGAGCTTCAACTTGTCGTAGTTGCAAAATTATTAGAATCAAACGAAGCAAAAACCACTGAATATTTACAAAGTTTGTTAGTTTACGAACACCTTGACAGCGTTGTAAAGCAAAAAATTATCGAGGGTTTGCTAATTAAAGAAAAAACCTGTTTTGATATAGTTGCGTTTGGAATATATTACACTTTTAGTTTTACCGCATCGCTACCAATAATTTTACGTGAACAAACTATCAAGGCGTTGTCGGTTATTGCCTCAAATTTCTTTATCACGACACAAATTGCAAATAATATAGTAGACAAAGCGCAACAAATACAATCTTACGTTGCCAAAAGCAATTTTTTAGGCGGAGAGCATAACGATTTAATCGCTTGCGTTATAGCTTGTGGCGGAGTAAGCGGTAGCATTTATTCTTTATTTAATGTTACGTATACCGACGTAGCTAAGTTTACCGAGCAATTATTTGATTAATCATTGTTTATAGGTTTTATTTTGTTCTAGTTATAACTAACGTTAAGTACATTATTGTATGAAAAGCGTATTTAATTGTTTGACCGCCGTATGCGTAATTGTAGGTTGCGTAATCGGCGCAGGGTTTGCTAGCGGTAAAGAAGTTTTAATTTTTTTCTATCAAGGCAACCCATTATTGGTTTTTATATCTTGCTTTATTTTATTTTTTGTAGGCACTGTGTTATTTTTAATAGCTTCAAATAGATATAAAATTTATGATACTCATATTCTTTTTTACAAGATATTTGGCAGACTAAATATAATTTTTGAATTGCTAATAAATTTAGCTTACTTTATTGTGCTTGCGACTATGCTCGCAGGCTCTAATTTGTGTCTTTCAAAGATTTTTAATACAAGTTCGATTTTTCCTTTCTTTTCGCTTGCAACGGCAATTCTTTGCGGTTACGCTTTAAATCACGATATTTCGGGGTTAAAATTTGTAAATGTCTTAGCCGTACCGCTAATTATTGTTTTTATTATATATATTTGCCTGCAAAGGGGAGATGCGTCTGTCGTTTGCGAAGGGCAAAGGCTTAGCTCGTCTTTAAGTTACTCAGCCTTCAACTGTATTATGATGTGCGGTGTTTTGTTGCCCTTAGGAAAGGGTTTGAATAAAAAAGAATGTGTTATTACATCTTTAATTTCTTCTTTATTTCTTTCGGCGTTAGTTGCATTAATTTTGCAAAGAATTAATCAAGGCGTATTTTTAGACACGCCTATGCCTCTAATATCACTTGCAAAAGAACGCGGAATTATACCCTTTTATTTAGCAAGCGGAGCGTTATATTTATCTATCGTAACAACGCTTGTAAGCAACGCTTTTCCGCTTGTAAGAAGTTTAGGCAACGTAGTAAAAGATAAGACAGTTTCAACTGCTATTGTAATGTTTTGCGCTTTAATCTTTTCGCTTGTAGGCTTTGATAATATAATCGAAAAGGCTTATCCGGCAATAGCTATATTTGGTTTAATTGTAATTATATTTTTACTTGTAGGACTAATATTTGACTATATTTTAGAGAAAAAACGAAGTAAAGAAAGACAAAATCACGATGCGGTTACAAATTAATGTAACCGCACCTATATAAGCGCTCGCTCGTTTTATTAAGCAAGCGGGTTTTTTATTCTTTCCATTTAACAATAGCTTTTTCAAGCAAAGCTACTAGAAAATACATAATGCCTGCAAGCAAACATAAGATTATCGTACAAGCCATAACAAGGTCTAGTTTAAATACTTGACCGCCATAAACTATTAGATAGCCTAGTCCAGCCTTAGACACAAGGTATTCTCCCATAATTGTGCCTACCCACGCCATACCAACGTTAATTTTTAAAGTAGCTACTAAGGTTGGGATATTAGTTGGAAATACTAATTTGGTAAAAATTTGTAGTTTGCTTGCGTTCATAGTTTTAAGTAGCAATATTTTGTTTGCGTTAGTTTGGTAGAAACCGTTAAGCATAGTAATTATTGTAATTACGACCGAAACAAGTATTGCCATTACAATAATGCTAGCCGTTCCCGTTCCAACCCAAATAATTATTATAGGCCCAAGCGCAATTTTAGGTAAACTGTTGAGAACAACTACGTAGGGTTCAAAAACATCGTTTAAAAACTTGCTCCACCACATAATAATAGCGATAATTGCGCCTAAAACTGTTCCGCACATAAAGCCAACGATAGTTTCGTAGGTTGAAATAAGTATATGTTTGCCAAGTTGACCGGTTCTAAAAGTTTCAATTATTGTCGCCATAATCTTGCTCGGGCTACTCGTTATAAAAGAGTCGATTATGCCATAAGTCGCAAGAACTTCCCAAAGTAGTAAAGCTAGTAAAAGAAAACCTATTTGAGATATAAGCACATAAAAGGAGTAAGTCTTAATCTTTAACAAATATTTTTTGTGTTCGGGCGAAAAGTTTTTCATACGTTTAGCTCCTGCCATATTGTTTCGAATTGTTTGCTAAAATCTTTGTGTTCTCTACGAAGTAGGGGCGTAGACACATCTTGCATTAGCGTTAGATGCTCTTGTTTAATTGTAGCGGGTCTTGCCGTAAGTACGATGATTCTATCAGCCATAGAGATTGCCTCGCTAATATCGTGAGTGACAAGCAAGGTTGTTTTACCTTCTTTTTTAATAATCGAATATACATCGTCGCAAACTTTAAGCCGAGTTTGAAAGTCAAGCGCCGAAAAAGGTTCGTCAAGGAGAAGAATTTGAGGATTTGTGGCAAGGGTGCGAATTAAAGCCACTCTTTGACGCATACCGCCTGAAAGTTGGTTGGGATAGTGATTTGAAAATTCGGTAAGACCATACTTGTCTAGCAGGCTTACTGCGTGAGCGGTATTTTCTTTTTGTAATTTTTTTTGTATTTCTAGCCCGAGAATAACATTTTTATAAATATTTCTCCACTCAAACAAATGGTCGTGTTGTAGCATGTAGCCAACTTTTGAAGATATGTGAGCAGGTTCGCCGTTTATGAGAATTTCGCCCTCGCTCTGTGGCAAAATTCCGCAAATTAAAGATAAAATTGTAGTCTTTCCACAGCCCGATGGGCCCAGCAAGGCTACAAACTCGCCTTCTTTTATGGTAAAACTTAAATCTTTAATAGCTTGCGTTTGACTTGTTTTAGTATAAAAAGTTTTACTTACATTTTTAAATTCTAATACATTCATTTTTTCACCTACCAGTATATTTTATTATATCTATCTAGTAGTTTTAATGTGAAAGCCCTCCTTAATTTTGGAGGGCTTAAAATGAGTTTTTTTAATTAATTTTTAAGAGATTTAGCTATTTTATTGACTTACCTTATTTGCGATTGAATTGTCGACAAGGGTAGAAAAGTCAACTCTTCTGTCAAGCTCGCCGGCATTTTCCAAAATATTTAGCAGTCTTTCCCAACTAGCCGGTTGCATAACAGGCGAAGACATCCAAGTGTCGTACGCTTTATAGTTAGCAAGCGCCGACACAATTAGCGATTTTTCCGTTCCCGCAAAATAGGGCAATAACAAATCGGCGAGTTTATTGTTATCGGTTGCGGTAAGATATTTAGTAGCTTTATAAATACAGCTTAAAAACTTTTCTAATTTTTCGGGATTTTTTTCAATGTACGAAGACGTAGCGACGTAGCAAGTATAGGGAATTTCTCCGCTTGCAAGTCCTATTCCCGTTACTATGTGACCCTTGCCTTGTGACTCCATATTACTAGCCACCGGCTCGAATAACGGCACGTAGTCGCCCGTACCGCCTGTAAATGCAGCTCCCAATAAACCAAATTGAATTTCGTAATTCATAGTGATATTTTTGCCATCATAGTAGCCCTTTGTGTTAAGAATATATTGAAGTATCATTGCCGGCATACCGCCACGTCTACCCATAAGAATTTGTTTGCCAGCAAGGTTTGTCCAGTCAAAGTTTGGCTCATTATTGCGACTTACTAAAAAACTTCCGTCACGCTTAGTCAACTGTCCAAATACCTTTGGATGATTTTTTCTACCCTCTAAGTAAACGTAAATTGAAGACTCCGGCCCCATTAGTCCAATATCGGCTTCGTTAGTAAGTAGCGCCGTCATAGTGTTGTCAGCGCCTGCGCCGTTAGTTAGCTCGACAGTTAGTCCGGCTTCATTGAAATATCCTAACGCAATAGCTAGATATTGTGGCGCATAAAAAATTGAGTGTGTAACCTCGTTTAATCTAATTAGACCGTCATCTTGATTGTCGCAAGCGACAAGCCCAAGCGGAACGCTAACTATAAAAACAAGTGCGATAATAAAAGTTAGTATTTTTTTCACTTTTAACCTCCAAATTTAAGTAATATATATTATTCTTGTAAATAAATATGTGTTAAATATATATTTTTTGTTTTCTTTTAGTTGTCAAAATATTGTTTTAGGGCTATAATTTAAACATAAGACGTTATTAGACAAGAGGGGTAAACTAATCTACTTAACAGAGAATAAGACAGTTGGTGTAAGTCTTAAAGCAAGGTTTTTTATTTGTAGCTTGTTGATGTCGCTTAGCGAACTAATAGTAACTAAGACGGGTTGAAGCCGTTATCCTTCTAATAAGGCAAATATATTTATTTGTAAATTAAGGTGGTACCACGGTGTTGCTCTTACAATGTCGTCCTTATTATAGGCGGTTTTGTAGGGGTTTTTTTAGTTGGCTTGTAAAAATATTAAATTGTAAAGTAAAATAAGCTAAAATATAAATGTTTTATACATTAAAAATTCATACATAAAAATCATAAAAATAAGAATTGACAATTTTTAAGGAGAAATATATGGAAAAATCTTATCAACCCGAATTATTTGAAAAAGAGCTTTATAACTCGTGGCAAGTTCAAGGTTTGTTTACCCCTAAGGTAGACACGACCAAAAAACCTTTTACAATAGTCATACCGCCACCAAATATAACCGACCAACTGCACATAGGTCACGCATATAATAATTCTTTGCAAGATTGTATTATTCGTTATAAACGCTTAAAGGGTTACAATACTTTGTGGCTTCCCGGAACGGACCACGCAAGCATAGCTACCGAAGTAAAAATAATCAACCAGCTAAGTAGCGAAGGGCTTGACAAAGATAAGATAGGCAGAGAAGAATTCTTGCGTAGAGCGTATTTGTGGAATGACAAGTACGGCAGTCGCATTATCGAACAGCTTAAAGAATTAGGTTGCAGTTGCGATTGGTCAAGAACGGCTTTTACTATGGACGAAAAGTGTTCTAAGGCGGTAAAAGAAGTATTTGTCAAATTATACAACAAAAAACTAATTTATCAAGGCAGTAAAATAATTAATTGGTGTCCGCATTGCAAAACTGCTCTTTCGGACGCCGAAGTTGAATATGAAGAGAAAGATTCTTTTTTGTGGCATTTTAAATATTTTAGCGTAGACGGCAAAGAGAGCTTGGAATTTGTAACTACTCGTCCTGAAACTATGCTTGGCGATACCGCCCTTGCGGTAAATCCAACGGATAAAAGATACTCTAAATTTATCGGTAAGAAATTTATTGTACCCTTTGTAAATAGAGAAATTCCCGTAGTGGCAGATAACTATGTAGAAAAAGATTTTGGCACAGGCGTAGTTAAAATTACGCCTGCGCACGACCCTAACGACTTCGAAGTAGGTCTAAGACACGACTTGCCACTTATTAAAATATTAAACGATGACGGAACTATGAACCAAAACGCTCAACAGTTTGCTAATCTAGACCGTTATGTTTGCCGTAAACAAATTGTCGACGAAATGACTAAACTAGGTCAGTGCGTAAAAATTGAGCCTTATAAACACAATGTCGGTAGTTGTTACCGTTGTAATACTGTAATCGAGCCTATAATTAGCAAACAGTGGTTTGTGTCAATGGGGACGCTAGCAAAACCTGCAATTAAAGTTGTAAAGGAAGGCAAAGTTAAATTTATTCCAAAGAGATTTGATAAAATTTATTTTGATTGGATGGAAAATATCAAAGATTGGTGTATTTCTAGACAATTATGGTGGGGGCACAGAATACCCGTTTGGTATTGTCAAGATTGCAAGCAAGTTATTTGCCAAACTGAAACTCCTACAAAATGTTGTAAATGCGGAGGAACTAATTTGCAACAAGATAACGACGTGCTTGATACGTGGTTTTCATCTGCGTTGTGGCCTTTTTCAACGCTAGGCTACCCCGAAAAAACAGCCGACTTAAATTATTTCTTCCCAACCGACGTATTAGTTACTATGTATGACTTAATATTTTTCTGGGTGGCAAGAATGATATTTTCGTCTATTGAGAATATGGGAGATATTCCTTTTAACACTGTGCTTATACACGGTATGGTAAAAGACGAGTTAGGACGCAAAATGAGCAAATCTTTGGGCAATGGTGTCGACCCTGTGCCTTTTATTCAAAAGTTTGGAGCAGACACGTTGAGATTTTCTCTAATCAATGGCGTTTCTATCGGTAACGATATGAAGTTTAACGCTAGTAAAGTCGAGAATACACGCAACTTTATGAACAAAATTTGGAACGCTAGTAGATTTGTGCTTATGAACTGCCTAGATAAAACTATTTTACCGCTAGAAAAATGCAAACTTAACCTTGCGGATAAATGGATACTATCAAAATTAAACAATCTTATCAAAGACGTAACTAAAAATATGGATAACTATGAACTCGGCATAGCTTCGACAATGCTATATGACTTTATGTGGAGCGAATTTTGCGATTGGTATATTGAGTTTAGCAAGCCCATACTGTATGGAACAGACGATATTGCTAGACAAAGCAATCTATCTGTACTTGTATATGTGCTTGATAAATTACTTAAAATGTTGCACCCCTTTATACCGTTTATTACCGAGAAAATTTATCAAGACTTGCCAAACGCTTCGGGTACGATTATGAACCAAACTTATCCTATCGCAAAGCGTAATTATTACAAAAAACAAGAGAATTTAATAGAAATCGTAAAAGACGCCGTAAGTAAAATTCGTTTTGTTCGAGCCGAAAATAAAGTTGCGCCGAGCAAGCGCATAAGGCTATTTATTAGTTTGAGCCTTGACTTAAACCCGCAAGATATCACTGCGTATATTGAAAAACTTACAAATTCGACGGTAAGTTATGTCAATGACTGTCAAGAAAACGGCGCTTCTTTGGTCACCACGCTAGGCGAGATATTTATTCCGTTAGGCGATATGGTCGATGTTGAAAAAGAAATAGCAAGAATAGAACAAGAAATAGAGAAGGCAAACGCCGAACTTACATTAGCGCAAGGAAAGCTATCTAATCAACGGTTTATCGATAAAGCCCCCGTAACTCTTGTTGAAGCCGAAAAACAAAAAGTTCAACATTACACCGAGATTATTGTAAAATTAACTGAAAAAAAGAACAATTTAGTTAATAACTAATAAAATTTCTTTAAAGAATTTTTACAAAAACAATAGGGTAGATAAATTTTATCTACCCTTATTTTTAAACCCTTTTACTGTTAAATAGTTTAAGATTGTTTTATTGATTAGAAGGAAAATGTTGATATAATTATCTTTTAAAAGGCAATAAATCTTCTTCGCTACAATATTTGTCGGTCATAGCTGTTTCTTCTAGTAAAATTGCTCTTGTAAGCGTGTTATAACCATATTTGGTTCTTATTTTGTCAACTGTTTCTTCAATTTTTTCGTATTTTGAAGGTAATTCGTCGTAAATACTTAATTGCTGTTTTATTTCGTTTACGCAAATAAGCTTGCTAGTAGATATTGTTATCGTGCGCATTGCCAAATCGACGTTTGGGTTATAAATATATTTTAGTAATTTGTAAGCGGTTTCGGCAATTAACCCTGCGGTGTAAGTAGGGGAAGACAAGGTTGTTTGGTGAACTCGGTGCGATAAATCATTAAAACGAATATTTATTTGTACAACGTTAGCTTTTAGTTTGTATCTTCTTAGCCGTGTCGCTACAAGTTCGCTTAAAGCGTATATTGTTTGTTTTGCCATAGTGAGGTTAGACATATCTATCTTTGTAGTCGTGCCGTGACCTACGCTTTTGATAGCGCTTTCTAGTCCGTTGATACTAACCGGGTCGTCGTCTAGTCCGCAGGCATATTTTTTTATTTTTGCGCCGTTGCTATCAAGATATTCGGCAAGCAAATTGTCGTTTGACAAGGCAAGTTCGCCTACTGTAAAAATATTAAGTTTATGTAGGGTTTGAGTTGTTTTTGGCCCTACCATAAGTAGAGATTCTACCGGCAGGGGATAGACAATTTGTTTGAAATTTTCTTTGCTAATTACCGTTGTTGCGTCGGGCTTTTTGAGGTCGCTACCTAGCTTTGCAAAGACTTTGTTGAATGACACTCCAACCGAAATTGTCAACCCAAGTTGTTGCTTAATATCGGCTCTAATGGCGTTTGCAGTCGCTTCGCCATTTTTGTTTGAACAAATATTTGTCAAGTCTAACCAACATTCGTCCATACCAAACCCTTCAACTTGATTAGTATAGTTGTTGTAGATGTTACGTGCCATTTGCGAATAACCAATATATTGTTCAAAGTTTGGTGGCACTACGACTAAATCTGGGCATTTTAATTGCGATTCCCATATTGCTTCGCCGGTAACTACGCCCATATTTTTTGCTAGTGTGTTTTTTGCTAGCACAATGCCGTGTCTATCCTCAGCGTTACCGCACACAGCTACGCATTTGCCGACTAAACTAGGGTTGAGCAAACATTCAACCGAAGCGTAGAAATTATTTAAATCACAATGAAGTATAACTCTATCCATATATAATATAGTAGAACTTTTGTTCTATTTTGTCAATGTAAAATTAACATATAATTTAATATCTATAATTTAATAATATTATTTTATGTGATTGACTCAATTTTAAAATTAAAAAAGCATTTGCTTAAAGAATTAAATAATTTAAAGTAAAATATAGATAGTAAAAACAGTAATCGAATATTAAATGATAAAAGCAATTTTGTAAAGAATAGCTATTCTTATGCTAAGCCGTTTTAAGTATTTTTTGTAAAATAGTTGTCAAGATAGCTCAAATGTGATATTATATCCTAGCTATTATATGCCGAAGTGGTGAAATGGCAGACGCGACGGACTCAAAATCCGTTCTTGGCAACAAGGTGCGGGTTCAAGTCCCGCCTTCGGCACCATCAATAGTGTTACAACTGTCCATTTTTTGGGTTAAATCTTGTTCGCAAAAGATACTTGCGATACGAGATTTAATTTCAATTTGGGTATCATTACCAACATTTGTCAAAATAACCTTGTCGATATACTTTCGGCAAAGGTTTTTTTGTTTTTCAGGGGAATAATCAAAAATATTTTTTAATTCCGGCATTTCAACTCGAATACAACTACTTTCGGTCTTTTGCGAAAGTTTTTTAATTTCTTTAATAAACAAAATATTTTTTATTTTAATATTGACATTAAGTATTTAATATGATAAATTGTATTTAATAATTACTTTATGATTATATATTGTAATTGTTTAAATTTTAATTATCAAGAAGGCGCTATACGAAAAAATTAAAAATTTATTAACTATATAGGTCACAGCATTTGTAATAATTGTTCTTAGACAAATAGTTATGCCCATATCATATAGCGATAGTATTATATTAAAAATCACTTTTAAGTGCAAATATTAATAATAACGCTACTAAAACAGTTTAGAATTAGTAGCTATAAATAAATTAAATTTGGAGGGAAAAACTATGGCGGAATCAAAAAATGCTAATGGCTCTCAAAGCGAAGCTGTTTCTAAATCTAGGTTCTCGGGTGGGGCGTTAGGATTACTTGGGGTAAATATCTTAACGTTTATTTGTAGCGCAATTACGCTAGGAATAGCTTACCCTTGGCTTGTGTGTTATAAACAGCGTTGGATAACAAAACACACCATAATAAATAACAAACAACTTACATTTGACGGTACTGGGGCTCAACTTATTGGGTCGTGGATTAAATGGATATTTTTCATAATAATAACCCTTGGAATATATTTCTTTTGGTTATCGATTAAGTTAGAACAATGGATCGCTAAACATACTTACTGCAAGCAAAGCCAAAAAAATCCTAATACTTCAAAATTTGACGGCGGAGTGTTAGGTTTGTTGGGCATTAACCTAGGTACTTTTTTTGGTATGGCTTTTACGTTTGGATTAGCTTTTCCTTGGTTAATTTGTTGGCGTCAAAATTGGAAAACATCGCATACCTATGTCGAGGGTAGCAAGCTTACGTTTGATGGCAAGGGGTTGCAATTATTTGGAAATTATATAAAATGGTTTTTGTTGACATTAATCACGCTAGGCATATATGGTTTTTGGCTAGCTGTCAATGTAATTAAGTGGAATACAAAACATACTTCGGCAAATTTTGGTAATGGCAATTTCACTCAAACTAACAGTGTTGACGAAGAACCGATGCCAGAAAGAGCAAAAAATACCCAAGAAGAAGTTACGGATATTCCAAAAAAACAAGAAACGGTTGACTTTACCAAATATTCTACAAAAAATGAGGTGAGCGTTTGCAAAAAGTGCGGTTTTCAAGCTCCTTCAACCGCTAAATTTTGTCCTAAGTGTGGCAACTCACTTTAAAAACACAAGAAATAATTTACGCTAGGTAAATTGCATCATTATTATGTTTTAAAATAGAACGGTATACGCCGTTCTATTTTTATATTCTTTATAAATAATTGATTACACAATATAAATATATTTAGCGTAAATTAGGTAAAAGCAGCCATATTTATTCGCTTGGCAAAATTGTAAAGAATATCTGGGTATAATTATAAAAATGTGGTATAATTTAACTATTAAATGTCTAACGAGGAGTAGTTTTAATTGCAAAGTAAATTTTTAATACAGGGAATGAGTTGTTCTGCGTGCAGTAGCCATATAGAAAAAGCATTGAGAAATAATCAATTTATAAATAGTTGCGTTGTAAGCCTTATGACAAACTCTATGTTAGTCGAATACGACAGCCAAAAGATAACAGTAGAAGATATTGCAGCTATTGTGGAAGAAAGCGGTTATAAGGCAATACTTGCCGACACAAATAAAGTTTCTTCTCAAACCGCCATTATTAAAAATAAAGAGAACACCTTGCAAAGAGTAGTAGTGTCTTTTATTTTTATGATACTTATTATGTATGTTGCAATGGGCTCTATGATAAATTTGCCTTTGCCAAGTTTTTTAGTCGGGGTAAACAATGCCGTTAGCTTTGCATTTGTTCAATTTTTGTTGGCTTTACCAGTTGTCTATATCAATAGAATTTATTTTATTTCTGGATTTAAGAAACTCTTTAAGTTGTCGCCAAATATGGATAGTTTAATTGCCGTCGGTTCGTCGGCGTCTTTAATTTATGGCATTGTAGCTATATTTATTATTAGTTTTAATTTAGGACAAGGTAATTTGCAAGTAGTAAGCCAATACGCTTCTAATTTGTATTTCGAATCGGCGGTTATGATATTGACTCTTGTCACCTTAGGCAAGTATTTTGAGGCAAAGTCAAAGAAAAAGACAACTCAATCTATAACAAAATTAATCAATCTTGTTCCAAAACAAGCTACCGTTATTAGAAACGGAGAAGAAAAGCGAATTTCAATCGATAATTTAGTAGTCGAAGATGTTTGCATTGTTTTTTCGGGCGAGAATATCCCTTGCGACGGAGAGATAATAGAGGGTTCAAGCTATGTCGACCAATCTATGATTACCGGCGAAAGTTTGCCGGTGCAAAAAAATATAGGCGACCAAGTCGTAGGCGGTACGGTAAATAAAAACGGATATATTAAGGTTATAGTCACAAAAGTAGGCAAAGACACTACCTTATCTAAAATTATCGAGTTGGTGGAAAATGCTAACGCAACCAAAGCGCCAATAGCAAAACTTGCCGATAAAATAGCCGGAATATTTGTTCCCACCGTAATTGCAATAGCCTTAGTCAGTCTAGTTGTGTGGTTAATAATAGGTCAAACATTTGAATTTGCTTTAAATATGGCAATTTCTGTGCTAGTTATATCCTGTCCTTGCGCATTAGGGCTTGCAACGCCTGTCGCTATTATGGTAGGAACGGGCAAAGGGGCAGAGAATGGCATACTTATCAAGTCGTCACAGGCATTAGAACTTGCTTGTAAAACCGATGTTGTCGTGCTTGATAAAACCGGCACAATTACATTAGGCAAACCCCAGGTTACCGATGTTTATAGTTTAAACTGCAATCAAGAGTATTTACAAATTGCTTTTTCAATCGAAAAATTAAGTCAGCACCCAATAGCTTTTGCCATTACCGAATATGGCAAAAATTTAGGTTTAACCGCATTGCCAGTTACCGATTTTAAACTTCACGAAGGTCTAGGCGTATCGGGAACAATTAATCATAAGACATATTACATCGGCAATTACGAGTTTGCTAAACAAACCTTTGCCGAAATTAATATTAAAGACACCGTTGACGAATATTCTTTTCAAGCTAAAACTCCGCTGATAGTTGTTACAAAGGACGCTTTTTTGGGGCTGATATGCGTTGCCGACCCTATACGAAATACAAGCAAGGTGGCAATTTCACAGTTAAAAAAACTTAAACTAGATGTTGTTATGCTTTCGGGCGATAATCAACGAGTAGCGCAAGCAATCGCAAAGCAAGTTGGCATAACAAATGTAGTTGCCGACGTATTGCCAAACGGCAAAGACGACGTTATAATAGACTTGCAGAATAAGGGCAAACGAGTTATGTTTGTCGGCGATGGTATGAATGATGCGCCCTCTCTTGCAAGGGCTGACGTAGGGGTTGCGATAGGGGCGGGTACTGATATTGCCATAGATAGCGCCGATGTCGTGTTAATTAAGAACGACCTTCAAGATATTGTAACTTTGATTAAACTTAGCAAAAAAACTATTCTTAATGTAAAAGAGAATTTGTTTTGGGCATTTTTCTATAATTGTTTAGGTATTCCTCTTGCCTCAGGTATGTTTTACTGGCTGTTTATGCTAAAACTTAACCCAATGATAGCGTCGCTAGCGATGAGTCTTTCTAGCATTTGCGTTGTGGCTAACGCTTTAAGATTAAAATTTTTTAAACCCGATAATAATCAAGGAGAAGATATGAATCAAATTATAGTAAGTATTAATGGAATGAGTTGTTCGCATTGTTCGGCAAAGGTCGAAGAATCTTTAAATAAAGTCGATGGCGTTACGGCTTGTGTCAATTTAAAAAAGAAAATAGCCGTTGTCACTTATGTTAAAGAAGTAGAAGATAGCGTAATTATTGACGTTATACAAAATGCCGGCTACGAAGTGACTAAAATCGAGAGAAAGTAAATAATTATTCGATTAACGTGTGAAAATATAATATAAAGACTTGTTTAAGCTATATTTTTTTGTTACAATAGATATGTTCCTAAGGCGCATAAGCTTTAAAATATAGTTAAAATATATTTAACAAAATTTTATTGGCTCAACAAACTGACAAAATACAAGTTGAGTTTTACCGTCGTTAATCATATTAAAACTAATTTTAGCGTTTTAAACTAAATAGTAGCTTTTTGTTGACAAAATTGAGCTGGGGGTGCTTAGTGATGAATTCTAAAATAGTAAGGTTTAAAAATAAATGTCGAGATAAATTAGGAAAAAATAAGCATTGGATATTGTTGCTCCTTACCTTATTGTTAACTCTACTAATAGTACTTGTTTCCATTAATGTAAGCGAAATTAGAATAAACAACGAAAGAAATGCAATTTTTGAAACTAAATGGCGACATCTTGATAGCGGAGAAACGACGCTCATTTCTTTGCCTGCCGAAATAAATGTTTCAAAAAATAGTCCTATTATTTTAACTAATACTTTGCCAAACGAAATAATCGACGGCGTGACTATTCTAGTTACTACCGTTCAGCAAGACGTTAGATTATATGTCAACGACAAGTTAATCTACACCACCTTTATACAAGGCGAATCTAATCCAACTAGCGCTGTCCATTTAGTTAGATTGCCCATTGATTCTGCCGGCGCAGAAATAAAGGTTATATTAAGTTCGCCATATAGCCATTATTCTGGCGCAATTAGTCAAATATACATAGGTAGCAAAGCGGCGAATATGTTTTTTTTGGTCAAACATAATAGCTTTCAATTTATTATTGGATTTTTACTAAATTTTGTTGGAATATTGTTAACCGCATTGCTTGTTTTTTCTAAAACAAATATTCGTAAAGCTCCGGTTATCTACTTAGGCGCATTTTTTGTTGTTGCGGGTTTTTGGCTAATGACGCAGAGCAAGTTGCTTCAATTTATTTTTCCTTTTCCAACGGCGATTACGCTTGCAAGTATTTTTTCGTTAACGCTTTGGCCGGTATTTTTAGGATTTTATTTGCATTATAAAATGTATGGTAGAAAGCTAAAACTAATACAAAAATATATTAGTATCTTTTCGGGCGTATTGAGTATTATTTACGCTGTTATTATATGTTTTAGTCCATCGATTTCTATTAAAGTTTTTCCTACTTATGTAATTATCCTATCGCTTATTGCAATTACCGAAGCTTTTCTTGTAATTATAGAATGTGTTAAAACAAAAACTTTTTTTGCTGTTTTTGTCTTTGGCATCGTAGGGCTAGCCACTTGTGTTTTAATTCAATTTGTTTTATTTTTAACTAACTTAATTAAATATGATAGTTCGCTTTTGCTTACGATAGGATTGTTTGTCTTTTGCTTAGCTATGCTATTTGATTCGATACACCGCTTTTCAAGAGTATATCAAAACTCTAATAGAGCCGACACTCTTTCCTTGCTTGCTTATACCGACGGTTTAACGGGCGTAAAAAACCGTACGGCATTTTTAGAAAGAGTAAATGGCTTTAACATCAATACGGTTAACGCAGTATCGGTTATTATGTTTGATATTAATAATTTGAAGGTAATAAATGATTCCTTAGGTCATTTTGCCGGCGATACTTTACTACTTCACTGCGTAGACGTGATAAAAAAGTGCTTGCAACCTAGCGACACGCTATATCGTGTTGGAGGCGACGAGTTTGTGGCAATTATACTTCATTCGCAAGACCTTGACCTAGAAGATTATGAGTTGCATTTTGAGGAAAAATTCGAACAAGAAATAAAGAAGTCGCCCGAATATCAATTAAATATTGCCTATGGTTTTGCAACTTATTCCTCGCTTGATAGGGGACTTTGCGATACGGTGACTAGGGCTGACGAAAAAATGTATTTATGCAAGAAAAAGCAAAAAGAAATAGCCGAAAATAGTGATTTATCTTAGTTGAATATTAAAAATAATCTACATAATTATTAATTAAATATATATTTTTATTTTGCGTTATGTTATAATGGTAGAAGAAATCAAACTAACGTTAAATTTATTAAATAGTCTACTAACAAGGAAAATATGCAAAACAACGAGTTAAACACTTCAAATGAGTTTGGACAAACTGGCGGAGAACAATTTAACAATTCTAATAGTCCTACGCTTCCAAAAGAAATAAACGAGCAATGTTTGAGTGAAAATCCTGTTACAAGGGAAGAAAATGCTTATCGCCCAAACACAAAAAAACCTAAGCGTAAACCTAAAAGTTTTATGCGTATGCTTGGGCTAGTGTCTGCGTTGGTCGTTTCCGTAGCCGTAGTAGAGGTGCTACCTAAGGTCGAACCCAAAATTTCAATTATAGAAACGGCGGTCGGCGGAGATTATTTTGCTTACAATCTTTCCGTAGATAACCCCGACAAGGTCGATCTTACTTTACTTATCTATAACGATTATTTTAAACAAGAAAATTCCATAGTAGAAGGAGAAATTAAAGGCGTAGTCGAAGGTCTTAAAGCCGATACAAAATATAAATTTGAAGTTAAAGGTTCGGTTGGCTTTGGCGGTAAAACATTTTATAGTTCGACCTTTAAAACTCAGCCTGACGACACTAAATTTAGCCCTACGATATCAGTTACACATTTAAGTAAGCCCAATCAAGAAGGATTGTTCTTTACAATAGCTATTGACGATTTTTTAAATTACTATACAAATTACAAAGTCTTTTTTGAGATATATGGTTATAAAGAAGAATTTAAGATTAAAGGTAATATTACCGACGAACAACATTTTATACCTAGACCGATGTATGCTAGTATTTTTAATAATTGCATCTTCCTAAGCACTGAAAAACCTGTTTTTGCTTATGGCGATATGCCTCAAATGAAATATATTATGACGATTACGGTAGATTCTACTAATCCAAATGACTTAGAGTCCGGGCAGACTTTTAAAAATATTACAGTTTATCAAGCAGAAGTATCTATTGAGGGCAGTATTATGCCCCAATAAATATTAAATATTAAATTATAAATTATAGCTTAGGCTTATAGGAGAAAATTATGGAAGAAAAAAGCGTAAACGCTAAAAAAAGCGACGGTAAATTTAAAACTTACTGGAATAAAAAAACCGGAAAACAAAAAGCGTTGTTTATATTACAATGTATACTATGCGTTGGTTTACTTGCGTTTTTCGTTTTAGGCGTATTCAGCAAACAAATATTTGGCGAAGACGCCTTATTTACTAAGACAGTAGGTACCATTCTTAATTTATTTGACGGCGTAGAAATTAAATTACCTACAATAATCAATACTGCAACTTACATAGTAGTTATTCTTGCCATATCCTATGTCATTAGATTAATTCTTAAAGGCATTATGTCAAAGATAAACAAAGGTAAGTCGGTAGTAAACTTAATCGATAGCGCTGTGAAGTACATTTCGGCAATTATTTTAATCATCGCAGTACTTAACTTGTGGGGCGTAGATACGGCAACGTTACTTGCTAGCGTAGGTATACTAGGCTTAGTCATTGGTCTTGGTTGCCAAAGTTTAATCGAAGATATTGTCGCCGGATTATTTATAATTTTTGAGAAAACTTTTGAAGTTGGCGATATTGTTACAATTGATGGTTTTAGAGGAACTATTACCGAAATTGGCATTAGAAATACAAAAATTCTCGACGCAGGCGGAGATACTAAGGTAATAAGCAACTCTGACATTCGTACTGTTGTAAATATGACAAACGATTTATCAATAGCTCTATGCGACGTAGCTATTGAGTATGGCGAGTCAATCGAACGAGTGGAGAATATTATCAACGCTAATCTTACTCAAATTAAAGACCGCATACCGGCAATTTGCGACGGACCTTACTATAAGGGCGTCAATTCGCTTGCGGATAGCGGAGTAATCATAAGATTGGTTGCAAAGTGCAAAGAAGAAGACAAATTTCAAACTATTCGTGATTTAAATAGAGAGATAAAGATTATATTTGACAAGAACGGCGTCAATATTCCTTTTCCGCAAGTTGTTATCAATCAACCCACAGATTTTAAAGCAGTTACCAAAAAACAGCGTGCAATAGCTAACGCCTTTGTCGACAAACAAAAAGAACTGTCAAAAGACATAAACGAAGAAGAACGTTAAAATTAATATTGTAAATTTATCAATATATCTTATAAGGAGAATGTTATGAGTTTAACAAAAAAAGCCATTGCCGAGTGCTTAGGTACTTTTGTGCTAGTGTTTTTCGCTTGTGGCGTAGCTGTTGTAACTAAGGCTGATGTAGTCGCAACTGCGCTATCTTTCGGGCTGGTAATTGTAGCTATGGCGTATTCAATAGGCGGTATTTCGGGCTGTCACATCAATCCTGCGGTTTCGCTAGGTATGCTTATCGCTAAAAGAATGTCGCTAAAAGAATTTTTTGTATACATAGTTTCGCAGTTTTTGGGAGCAATTTTGGGAGCTTGCGCATTATATGGTCTTTTAACGCTAGCTAACTTCAATATTGCTATTTGGGCAACTAACGGATATATTAACGGAGTTTCGTCAGCCGGTAGCATTTTTGCAAGTTTAGGCGTGGAGATTATTCTTACATTTGTATTCGTCTATACAATACTTTGCGTTACTGCTAAAAAAGAACATAGCGCAATCGCAGGGGTGGTAATAGGATTGACTCTAACCTTAGTTCACTTAATCGGTATTAATTTAACCGGAACGTCAGTCAACCCCGCTCGTAGCTTTGGACCGGCGTTAATGGCTTTACTTTTCGGTGGCGGAACAGTCGCAATATCGCAAGTTTGGTTGTTTATTGTAGCGCCGTTAATAGGAGGAGCATTGTCGGCTATTGTATTTAAATTTTTAAACAAAGAAGAAATATCAGTCGCTAGCTAATCAATATCTTAATAATAATTTTTCAAGTTAAAGCCTAAGTAATTTACTTAGGCTTTTTGTTTTTCAATTCTAAAAATAATATGAAATAACAACTTAAAATAAGCTATTAAAATTAGCTAAGATTTAACTTATAGGCAGTACGCAAATTTGTAAATATTTGTAAAAATATGCCTAAAATTAGTTGACAATAATTTATCTAATTGATATTATATTATCGATAACAAAATATCTATTAAATATAGGAGGGACTGCGATGGAAGGCATCTCACAAGAAGGGTTACAAAGATTACCATCATATTTAAGGCTACTTAGAGAATTTAAACAGCAGGGGATAGAAAGTGTTTCTTCAACTACAATTGCCGATAAATTAGGGCTTAACTCAATCTCGGTACGCAAAGACTTAGCTAGCGTAAGCGTAGATGGCGGTAAACCTAAGACCGGGTTTTGCGTAGTTGATTTAATTGAAGAAATATCTAATTTTTTAGGATACAACAATATAAGCGAAGCGATTCTTGTTGGAGTAGGCAAATTAGGTAGAGCTTTGCTAAGTTATAAGGGCTTTGCTAATTATGGATTAAATATTGTAGCTTCATTTGACAGTAATGCGGATATGCTTAGCGTAGACCCAAAGGGTAAGCCAATATTTATGGTTAAACGCTTGCCCGACCTAGTTAAGCGACTTAATATAAAAATCGGCATCATAACCGTTCCTGCCGAAGGGGCGCAAGAAGTATGCGACTTAATGATAAAATCAGGTATAAAGGCAATTTGGAATTTTGCCCCAATTCACCTTGTAACGCCAAGCAATATTGCAATAAAAAACGAAGATATGGCGGCTTCTCTTGCTGTATTATCGCAAAGGTTAGCAGAAATACTTAAAAACGACTAAAAATATAAAGTTGAGGTATATATGAAAGATTACATAGTAAACGACCAAGAAACGCTTTCTCGTCGCTTAGACGAATGTAGACAGGCGCAAAAGGAATACGCTAAATTTACCCAAGAGCAAGTCGACGCTATCTTTTTTGCTAGCGCTATGGCTGCAAATAAGGCTCGAATTCCGCTTGCAAAAATGGCGGTAGAAGAAACCGGTATGGGTATTGTAGAAGATAAAGTTATAAAAAATCACTATGCCGCCGAATATATCTATAACGCCTATAAGGATACAAAAACTTGTGGCGTAATTGAAAGAGATTCGGCTTACGGCATAACCAAAATTGCCGAGCCATTAGGCATTATCGCAGCCGTAATTCCTACGACTAATCCAACCTCAACGGCTATATTTAAGGCTTTACTTGCCTTAAAAACTCGCAATGGTCTTATTTTTAGTCCTCACCCTCGTGCTAAAAAATCTACGATTGCGGCGGCTAAAATTATTCTTGACGCTGCGATAAAAGCCGGCGCTCCGCAAAATATTATTTGTTGGATAGACGAACCTACGGTAGAACTTTCGGGACAAATTATGAAAGAAGCTGACATTATTCTTGCAACCGGAGGCCCGGGTATGGTAAGAGCGGCTTATAGCTCCGGTAAACCTGCAATCGGCGTAGGCGCAGGCAATACTCCGGCAATTATCGACGATTCAGCCGATATTTTACTTTCGGTAAACTCCATAATACACTCAAAAACATTAGATAATGGTATGATATGCGCTTCCGAACAGTCAGTAATTGTGCTTGACAAAGTATATAAGCAGGTTAAGGCAGAGTTTAGCGCAAGAGGCTGTTACTTCCTAAATCCCGAAGAAACGCAAAAGGTACGCAAAACTATTATAATTAACGGTTCGTTAAACTCAAAGATAGTAGGTCAATCTGCTTATAAAATTGCCGAACTTGCCGGAGTTAGCGTAGACCCCCAAACAAAGATATTAATTGGCGAAGTCGAGAGCGTAGAACTTAGCGAAGAATTTGCTCACGAAAAACTTAGCCCTGTTCTTGCAATGTATAAAGCTAAAGACTTTGAAGACGCCGTTTATAAAGCGGAACGTTTAATTGCCGATGGCGGATACGGACATACTTCCTCGATTTACATTGACGAAATAAATAATTGTGGTAAAATAGAAGTATGGCAGGCAAGAATGAAGACTTGCCGTTGTCTAATCAATACTCCTTCCTCGCACGGCGGTTTAGGCGACCTATACAACTTTAAACTTACACCCTCGCTAACATTAGGTTGTGGCAGTTGGGGCGGTAACAGCGTAAGCGAAAACGTAGGCGTAAAGCACCTACTTAACATTAAAACAGTAGCGGAGAGGAGAGAAAATATGTTATGGTTTAGAACGCCTCAAAAGGTGTATTTCAAAAAAGGTTGTTTGCCAGTTGCCCTTGACGAGCTTAAAAGCGTACTAGGCAAAAAGAAAGTTTTTATTGTAACCGATAGTTTTCTTTACAATAATGGATATACCAAGCCAATTACCGATAAATTAGACCAACTGGGAATAACTCACACGACGTTTTATAATGTTGCTCCCGACCCTACGCTTGCTTGCGCAGAAGAAGGCGCTAAGGCTATGGAACAATTTAAACCTGATTGTATTATTTCTTTGGGTGGCGGTTCGGCTATGGACGCAGGGAAAATTATGTGGGTAATGTACGAACACCCCGAAATAAACTTTATGGATTTAGCTATGAGGTTTATGGATATTCGCAAAAGAGTTTACACTTTCCCCAAAATGGGCGAAAAAGCCTATTTTATAGCAATTCCCACCTCGGCTGGCACAGGTAGCGAGGTAACCCCGTTTGCGGTAATTACCGACCAAACAACCAACGTTAAATACCCTCTTGCCGACTATGAATTAATGCCAAATATGGCAATAGTCGACGCAGATATGATGATGTCAGCTCCAAAGGGCTTAACGTCTGCCTCCGGTATAGACGCCGTAACTCACGCTCTTGAAGCATACGCAAGTTTACTTGCAACTGATTACACAGACGGACTAGCCTTGCAAAGCCTTAAAATGATATTTAAATATCTTCCTCGTGCATACGACAACGGTCAAAACGACAAACTTGCGAGAGAAAAGATGGGCAACGCCGCTACAATGGCTGGTATGGCGTTTGCAAATTCCTTTTTGGGTGTTTGTCACAGTATGGCGCATAAATTAGGCGCTTTCCATCACCTTCCGCACGGCATAGCTAACGCATTAATGATTGACCAAGTTTTGCTATTTAACGCAAGCCAAGTTCCAACAAAAATGGGCACGTTTTCGCAATACGACCATCCGCATACGTTAGAAAGATATGCTGAAATAGCCGATTTCTTAGGACTTTCAGGTAAAAATGACAATGAAAAACTTGATAATTTAATTCTGGCTATTGACGAACTAAAAACAAAAGTTGGCATTAAAATGACAATTAAAGATTACGGCGTAGACGAAGCCGACTTCCTCGCTCGCTTAGACGAAATGACTGAACAAGCATTCGACGACCAATGCACGGGAGCAAATCCAAGGTATCCGCTAATGAAAGAAATTAAGCAAATGTATCTAAACGCTTACTACGGTAAATAGGAGGAAAATATGAATTTAGAAAGAATTATAGCCGTTAGAACAAGTAAAACAATCTATAAAGACGGCGGAACTGTAATTAAACTATTTGATAAAGATTATTCTAAGGCAGACGTGCTTAACGAAGCCTTAAATCAATCAAGAGTAGAACAAACCGGACTTAATATACCGAAGGTAAGAAGCGTTAATATGCTAGACGGCAAATGGTCAATAACAATGGATTATATAGCCGGTCAACCGCTAGATAAATTAATGTTAAAATATCCCGAAAAAACAAACGAATATCTCAACTTATTTGTTGATTTGCAAATGACTATGCACGGGTGCGTATGTCCGCTACTCAACAAATTAAAAGATAAGATGGATAGAAAAATTGACGAAACTACACTCGACGCAACTATCCGTTACGAATTGCATACAAGACTAAACGGTATGCCAAAGCACGCTAGGTTGTGTCACGGCGATTATAATCCAAGCAATATTATCGTAGGTGACGACGGAAAACTTTATATTCTTGACTGGTCGCACGCAACGCAAGGCGACGGTAACGCAGACGTAGCTCGAACATATCTATTGTTTAGGCTACAAGGCGGAGATTTAGCCGACAAATACCTCAAAATGTTTTGTAAAAAAAGCGACACCCCCAAACAAGCTATACAACAATGGTTGCCAATAGTTGCCGCAAGCCAATCGGTTAAGGGCAAACCCGAAGAAAGAGAATTTCTCTTGAAATGGGTAGACGTAGTAGATTTTGAATAAGGAGATTAAAAATATGATTAAATTAGCTATTTGTATGGGTACAACTTGCCACCTTAGAGGTAGCAGAGAAATAATAGAGCAATTACAACAATTAATCAGCGACAATAATCTTAAAGATAAAGTAGATATGTCGGGCAAATTTTGTCTAGGAAGATGTTCTACAAAAGGCGTAAGCGTTAATTTAGACGGCAAAGACTTTGATTTGACGCCAGAAGAAACTAAACAGTTTTTTGACACGGAAATATTAGGGAGGCTTAAATAATGATGAAATTATTAGTATGCGTAGGTAGCAGTTGTCACTTAAAAGGTTCGTACGACGTTATACAGCAGATGATGAAGATAATTAAGAAATACGGCGTAGAAGACCAAGTCGATTTACAAGCAAGCTTTTGCTTAGGAAATTGCGCTAATGGCGTAATGCTTAAAGCAGATGAGATGTTGCTTCACAATGTCAATATTGACAATGCCGAAGATATCTTCTTAAAAGATGTTTATCCAATTCTTAATAAAGAAAAAGGCTCGTTATGACAAACTGCTTAGACTTTAAAGACGCAAGCTGTAAAAATTGTTATAAATGCTTGCGTAATTGTCCTGTTAAGGCAATCACTATTATTAACCATCAGGCAAAAATTATCGAAGACCGTTGTATTTTATGTGGCAAATGCACTTGTATTTGCCCGCAAAACGCAAAAATCGTGCATAGCGAAATTAAAGACGTTATGGCTTTGCTAGCCGGTAAATCAAAGGTAATTGTGACTGTTGCGCCTTCGTATGTGTCTAGCTTTGGCGTCGACAATTTTTCGGTTATGAAGATAGCCTTAGGTAAACTCGGCTTTTATGACGCCGAAGAAACAGCGGTAGGGGCAAATTTTGTTGTCAATAGGTACAAAGAATTACTTGAAACTGGCAAATATAAAAATTTTATTACCTCTGCTTGCCCTGCGGTAAACAGATTAATTCAACTGTATTACCCCAAAGCTTTGCCTTATCTTGCCGAAGTCGATTCTCCTATGATTGCTCACGCAAAGATATTGCGTAAACAATATGGTAAAAATGTTAAGATAGTTTTTGTTGGACCTTGCATAGCCAAAAAACGTGAAGCGCAAGAGAGCGAATTGATTGATTCCGTACTTACGTTTGAGGAACTTCAACAATTATTTGACGAAAAGAATATTGTATTTAGCGAGATAGCGCATTTAAATATTTCTAGTCAGGAACAACCTGCAAATATGGCTAAATTTTTCCCGATTAATAGGGGAATAATTAAGTCGTTGTCTAATTGGCCTAGCGGATACGAATACGTGGCAGTAGACGGCGTCGATAAATGTATGGATATTCTTGAAAATATAGATAAATTGTCGGGAATGTTTCTCGAACTTAACGCTTGCGAATATGCTTGCGTAAATGGTCCGTGCAGTTTGACAAAAAAAGGTCAGGCAATCAAGGCAAATGAAGAAATAAGACGTTATGTCACCAAAGATATTTCTAAGGCATTGCCTCCTGCAAAGATAATGCCCGAAGACATTAGAATAGATACAATTTATCCTAGACTTAAAAACAGTAGTAAGCCCATTACCGACCACGAAATTACTGAAATTTTAGCTAAAATTGGTAAAACTAAGCCCGAAGACGAATTGAATTGTAGCGCCTGCGGATATTCTACGTGTAGACAAAAGGCTTGGGCGGTAGCTAACGGTTACGCCGAGCTGGATATGTGTTTACCGTTTATGAGAGAGCGAGCCGAAACTATGTCTTACGAAATTATTCAAAACAGCCCTAACGGCATTGTTGTATTGGATAGCGACTTAAAAGTGTTAGATATGAATGCTAAGGCTATTGAATTGTTAGGCGTAAACACCCAAAATGTTAAAGGGCGTGATTTTGTCGAATTTGCAAATCCCACCGACTTCTTACTAGCACAAACTCAACATAGAAATTTATATAGAAAGAGAGTTACTCTCGACAAAACTAAAAAATATGCCGAACTTACCATAGTAACGTTAGCTAATCAAAACGCAATGTTTGCCACAATTAAAGATATTACCGACGAAGTCAGTTATGACGAAAAACTTGCAAAAGTGCGCCTAGATACAATAGCTACAACCGACGACGTAATTAAAAATCAAATGAGAGTTGCTCAGGAAATAGCGTCTTTACTAGGTGAAACTACGGCTGAAACTAAGGTTGCATTGCTTAAACTCAAAAAAGTTCTTACCGAGGGTAAGAATGAATAATATGGAACTTTTTTTAGAAAACGGCTTTGTGTCGGTAAATAAAAATGGCGAAGAACTTTGTGGAGATAGCGTTGAAAGTCGTATTTGCGGTGATTATACTACTCTTGTGCTTGCCGATGGGCTAGGTAGCGGAGTTAAAGCCAATATTTTATCAATTCTTACCTCAAAAATTCTTTGCACAATGGTATCTAATAATATACCAATAGAGGAATGTATAGAAACAGCCATACAAACTTTGCCTGTTTGCAAGGTTAGAGGCATAGCTTACTCTACTTTTTCGGTTATTTATGTCAACAAACAAGGACAAGGGTTTTTGTATGAGTTTGACAATCCGCAAGCAATATATTACCACGAAGGAAGATGTATTGACTTTGACCGTGAAGAACTTATTATTTCCGGCAAAAAAGTATATCGCACAAAATTGAGTCTAGTAGAAGACGACGTTGTTCTTGTTATGTCGGACGGCACAATTCACGCAGGTATAGGTATGATACTTAATTTTGGTTGGCAACGCAAAGAAATTATCGAGTATTTAGACCGTACAATTAAGAAAGGTATGTCGGCTAGATGTATAGCTTGTTTGCTAACAAGCGCCTGCAATGACTTATATCTAGATAAGCCCGGCGACGATACAACGGTAGCTGCCGTTCGCATAAGGAAAAAACTCGTAGTCGATATTATGGTCGGCCCGCCGGTAGATAAAACCAAAGACGACTTCTACATTGATAGGTTTTTAAGCGGGAATGGTAAAAAAGTCGTTTGCGGAGGCACAAGTTCAATTATTGTAGCTAGACACTTAGGCAAAGAAGTGCGTACAAAATTTGATTTTCCCGATAAAGATATTCCGCCGATAGCCACTATTGAGGGCATTGACCTTGCAACCGAAGGCGTGCTTACAATAAGGAAATTGCTCTCGCTTGCCGAAAAATATCTTTCTCCCAACGACCTTACGCCTAAATTTTTTACAAAACAAGACGGAGCTTCGTTGCTTGCCGATATTTTATTTGAAAAAGCGACTCACATTAATTTTTATGTTGGGCAAAGTATAAATTCTGCCCACCAAGATTTGCCAATAGATATTACAATGAAGTTAAAATTAGTAGAAGCAATCGCAAAGAGCTTGCAAAAAGCAGGCAAACAAGTCACCGTACTTTACGATTAAACTTTACAACAATCATAAAATATATTACAGAGGTAAAAAATGAGAATTTTTGATACAAACGTTCAATTACTTAAATATAACACTTTAAAAGAAGTCATTAGACACATTGATAGAGAAGATATGGCGGATATTTATATTGATATTCCTAAAACAATAGCTCCCGGTCCTAAGGCTATGAATAGGTGTTGTATTTACAAAGAAAGGGCAGTTTTGCAAGAAAGAATTAAACTTGCCTTAGGTGGCGACACAAGCAACCCCAATGTAATTGAAGTAATAGATATCGCTTGCGACGAGTGTCCAATAGACGGTATTATGGTCACCGATGCGTGTAGAGGCTGTATTCAACACCCTTGCAAAGAGAACTGTCCTAAAAATGCAATTACCATTATTAATAAGCACGCTGTAATCGACAAAGATAAATGTATTGAGTGTGGCAAATGCGTAAAGGTATGTCCGTATAGCGCAATAATTCAACAGCGTAGACCGTGTATTGCAAGCTGTAAAGTTAACGCAATCTCTATGAGCGAAGATAAAAAAGCTCGAATTGACAACGACAAGTGTATCTCTTGCGGAGCGTGCGTTTATCAGTGTCCTTTCGGCGCAATGAGCGACAAGTCATTAATTACTCAAACGATAGAAATACTTAAACAATCTGCAAATAATCAAAATTACAAAGTTTACGCAGTAATTGCGCCAAGTATTGTAAGCCAATTTAAATACGCTCGCATCGAACAAGTCGTAACCGGCATTAAGATGTTAGGATTCCACCAAGTTGTAGAGGCTGCCTTAGGCGCAGACATTGACCTGCACTTAGAAACCGAAGAACTTGTTGAAAAAGGATTGTTACTTACTTCTTGTTGTCCGTCGTTTGTAATGTATGTTGAGAAATTTTTCCCCGAACTTGCTAAATACATTTCAAACAACGCTTCGCCAATGATACAAACTGCAAGGTTAATTAAGGCAACCGACCCAACGGCAAAAATTGTCTTTATAGGTCCGTGCAGTAGCAAAAAAATAGAATACAAATTGCCAAAGACGGGGGGAGCGATTGATTGTGTAATTTCATTTGAAGAACTGCAAGCATTTTTAGACGCTCGTGATATTGACGTAGCGCATCTAAGCGATACTGTGCTAAATAACGGTTCTTTCTATGGTAGAATTTTTGCAAAGAGCGGAGGAATTGTCGAAGGCATTACTTATCAGGCTAAAAAATTAGGTATTGACGTTTCTTCGGTTTCTATGAATGGTATTAGCGAATGTAAGACCGAACTGTTTAAGCTTAAATTAGGCAGAGCGACTGCGAAATTCTTTGAAGGTATGGCTTGCGAAGGCGGTTGTATTAATGGCGCATTGTGCCTAACTCACGGAGCTAAAAATTCGGTTGATGTTGATAAATACGGCAATGAGGCAAAAGAAAAAGATATTACTAATTCGGTTGAAATATTTAATTTAAATAAAAATCAAGATTAATAATCATAAACTATCAACCCAGTTAAAGTCATAAATTTAATAGCAAAATATATATAAAACTGTCTATTTAGGCAGTTTTATATTTTTTGTATATTAAGAAATATTTTACAAATGGATATTGACTTTAATGAAATTTGTGTTAAAATGTTATACGTAGGATACTTTCTTATTGACGTAAAGTTGTCGACATCTAGGCGCTTACAAAGGACATATACAAATGAAATTAAACAAACTTTTTAGGGTTTTATCGCTTGTATTAATCGCTATTTTAGTAGCGACCTCTTTTCCTTTACAGTTCTTTTCAGTTTATGCGTTGCCAAGCGGAAAGTTTAAAGAAAGAAAACCGCTTAGAGTAGGGTTTTTTGAATTTGACGGTTATCATAATGTATCAACAGACGATAAAGGCAATATAAGTCGCAGTGGCTATGGTTACGAATATTTGCAAGAATTAGCCAAGATTACAGGCTGGAATTATGATTATATAGATACTAACTCCAAAAAAGAACCTTTGTCCTGGAAGGACGCCCA
Source organism: Clostridia bacterium (assembly GCA_036654455.1). Taxonomy (NCBI): domain Bacteria; kingdom Bacillati; phylum Bacillota; class Clostridia; species Clostridia bacterium. Next base: position 93,266 of record JAVVRZ010000001.1, read on the forward strand.
ACAAATGTTGATAGATGGCGAAATTGATATTTTAACTTCGGCTCAGTATAATGCAGAAAGGGATAAAATATTTGATTATCCCGACCAAGATATGGGGCAGAGCTACATAATTCTTACCGTTAAGAAGGGTGAAACGCATTATACTTATAATGGATTTGAAGAATTTAACGGAATGAATATCGGTTTTCTTAACAACAATAGCCGTAACGCTCAATTTGAAAAATTTGCAGAAGAAAAAGGCTTTACCTACAATGAAAAGTTTTTTGACGAACAAAGCAAGCTTTCACAAGCATTAGAAGATGGAGAAGTCGACGCAATTCTTACTAGCAATTTGCGTAGGCTTGCCGATTATGAAAAAGTTATAGCTAAGTTTAATCATTCTCCTTTTTACGCAGTAGTTAAACAAGGTAATAACGACTTGCTTGACGACCTTAATAGAGGGCTAGAAGAATTAGCGACAAGGTCGCCTTTTCTTAACGCTACGTTATATCAAAAGTATTATGGTAATAATTCGGGCGCAGGGATTGCCTTAACTTTTGAAGAAGAAGAATATCTTCAACAAAATCCTATTATTAAAGCCGTAGCCATAGGCAAGCAAAAGCCCCTTTCTTATTTTGAAAACGGCGAATACAAAGGCATACTTGCCGATATTTTAAAGCAAATTGCCAAAGAACTGGATATTGAATTTGCTTTTACCGAAGTTGCGACAGCAGAAGATTGCTATGCAATGCTTAATGCCGGCGAAGCTGAATTTATTAGCAATTTTGCCTCAGATTTTTCGTGGGCAGAGCAAAATAACATAAGAATAACTTCTCCTTTGCTTGACTTAAAGTATAGCGCAGTAACAAGCAATAAAAATCATAATGAAAAAAGAACAGTTGCAACGCCAAGGGACCAATATTTAACCTTAGTATTTTTAGATAAAATTTATCCTATCGAGAATATTTTGCTTTATGACAATGTTCAAGATTGTATAGACGCCGTTAAACAAGGCGATGCGGATATAGTTTACCTAGATACTTTTTCGGCAAACGAGGTTTCTAAACATGCTAGCAATGGTATGACGGCATTTTTTACCAACTCAATTAACCACGGCGTATCGCTAGGCATTCGTAAAGACAATCCAATGTTGCAAATTATATTAGATAAAGAAATTCTTTCTCTAAGCGAAATGTATATCAATCAAATTGTAACGCAACACACAATGTTTAAGATTGATAGATATGATTTTGCTGAGTTAATTTATCAAAATCCCTTTGAATTTGCAATGTTTCTTATTGTTTTATTTCTTATAGTTGTTGGAATTTTAATTTACATTATAATTATGCGTAAAAAATTGCATAAACATATATACAACCTTGCCTATATAGACGAGCTTACTGGCCTATGGAATAGTCATAAATTTGAGGAAGAAATACCCAAATTATTGCAATATGCCAAAGACGACTTAAATTACGCTATTGTTTCTATGGATATCAAGCGTTTTGCCTTGATAAACGAAAATTATGGAAGATATATCGGCGATAAAATTATTAAATATGTTGCAAAAGCAGTAAGCGAGCTTGAAATTAACGGTTCAAAGGTATCAAGAAATAAAGCAGACCACTTTTTTATTCTACTTAAATATAATACCATTGACGATATTAGATTTGTGCTTGCTAATTTAAATCAATCTTTGGCAAATTATACCGACTACAATACCGACATTAGACTTAAATTTAACTATGGCGTATATATCTACGATGATTTAGAAATGCCAATATCTTCGGCGATTGACTTTGCCGAATTAGCAAGGCGTGAAGTTAAGAATAGTAAAGAGCCGATAGTTTTCTTTGATAAAAATTTTGAAGAGCAACTAAAAAAAGAAAAACGCATAGAACAAGCTATGGAAAATTCGTTAGAAACTAACGAATTTGTGGTTTTCTATCAACCAAAATTTAATATGACTACAAATAAAATAATGGGGGCGGAAGCGCTTGTTAGGTGGAATAACAAAATTTACGGATTTATGTCGCCAGCCGATTTTATTCCAACTTTTGAGAAAAACGGCTTTATTATCGAAGTAGACTTTTTCGTACTTGAAGAAGTTTGCAAAATGCTACGTAAAAGGTTAGACGAAGGCAAAGTATGCGTGCCTATATCCGTAAATCAATCACGTATACATTTTCAATCAGCAAATTATATCGAGCATATACAATCAGTTGTCGATAAGTATAGTATTCCGTCTAATTTAATTGAGCTAGAAATTACCGAAACAGTATTAGTTACAGCCGAAAGTACCTATAATGTTTCAAAAATTTTGAAAGGGCTAGGTTTTAGGTTGTCGGTTGACGACTTTGGTTCGGGGTATTCTTCTTTGACTATGCTCAACGCAGTCAAACTAGACGTGTTAAAAATCGATAGAGCTTTTTTAAGCGAATCACAAACTTCTGTGCGGGCAAGAATAATTATACAAAAAGTAATTGAAATGGCTGATAAACTTGATATGGAAGTTATTTGCGAAGGCGTAGAAACAATACAGCAAGTTGAGTTTTTAATTAGCGTAGGTTGCAATTATGGACAAGGTTTCTTGTTTGCCCGTCCAATGCCTCTTGAAGAATTTACCGTTCTTTTTGACCATTCCATTAAATCATAATATTAATTTCAATAGACTTTTTGGGACTAATTTACCAAACTTGCAATTTGGTTATTAAGTCCCATTTTTTATAATTATTGTAAATTATTTCATTATGACTTGTTTTTTACTTAATAATAAGCTAAAATAGAGAGGTAGAGGAATAAATATGATAAAAGTAGCTATTATAGGCATAGGCAATCGTGGTAGAACTTATGGCAAATTTTTAAATAAAAACAAAGACGTTCAAATAGTTGCGCTATGTGAAAAAAATCAAGATATTTTATTGAGCTATGCAAAAAAATGGAAAGTAAATAATATTTTTACTAGCGACGCCGAATTTTTTGCTTGCGGAAAATTTGCCGATGCGTTAGTTATCTCCACAATGGATAAAGACCATTTTGCTCACGCAATGTCGGCGCTTAACGTAGGGTATAATTTACTTTTGGAAAAGCCTGTTTCGCCGAGTATTGAGGAATGTCAGCAAATTGCCAACCTTGCAAAAGAAAAGAACCTTAAAGTTGTAGTTTGTCACGTCCTTAGATATGCGCCGTACTACCGCAAAATTAAAGAGATTATCGAAAGTGGCGCAATTGGCAAAATTACTCATATTAATCATACCGAAAATGTAGGTTATTGGCATTTTTCACATTCCTACGTAAGGGGTAACTGGCGAAGAAGCGACCAAACTACGCCCTCAATACTTGCAAAATGTTGCCACGACGCCGATATTATTTATTGGTTTACGGGTAAACGATGTTTAAACTTGACTAGTCAAGGCAAATTAGAATATTTTACTAAGGCAAATAAGCCTAGTCAAGCTCCGCATTACTGCCTAGATGGCTGTAAATATGCAAAATCTTGCCCTTATGAAGCTAGAAAAATTTACTACGGCATAACAAAACATACTTTTCCGTATATGATTGTAAATGCAAAATTAGTAACTGGCAGTTCTAAACCAACGCTAAAACTATTAAAAAATTGTTTAAAAACTTCGCCCTATGGCAGGTGCGTTTTTGATTGTGACAACAATGTTATGGAACAACAAGTTGTCAATATGCAATTAGAAGACGATATCACTTCAACGCTTGCTATGACGGCTTTTTCCAAAAAATGTTACCGCAAAATTCATATATATGGTACAAAAGGCGAAATATTTGGCAATGATATAAGCGGAAAGTTAACGCTTAATGTTTTTGCCGGCAAAACTAAGATAATTAGACCCAGCGTTTCAACGTTGTCTATTCACGACTCTTGCGACAAAAATATAATCAATCAATTTGTTAATTTGCTTTGCGGACGTTCTTATGATAAAGGGCTGACCTTTATAGATACATCGTTAGAGAGTCACAAAGTAACCATTCTAGCTGACGAAGCTAGAATAAGCGGTTTAAAAGTAACCGTAAATAAGGATATTTAAATGAAACTTGTATTAGTCGACGGCAATTCAATAATCAACCGAGCATATTTTGCTCTACCTGTCCTAAATGATAATTTAGGGCGTAATGTCAACGCAGTATATGGCTTTATGAGCATTATTATTAAAATGCTTGCCGATTATAAGCCTACAAATTTAGTCGTAGCTTTTGACGAGCGAGGAAAAACCGCAAGACATTTAGTTTACGAGCAGTACAAGGCTAATCGTAAAGGTATGCCCGACGACCTAGCTATGCAAATGCCCATTCTTAAAGAGTTGCTTAAACTTATGGGTATTAAAACATTATCTATGCTTGGCGTAGAGGCTGACGATATTATAGGCACGCTTGCAAAACGCTTTAAAGTAGAAACTCTATTACTTTCGGGCGACCGTGATTTATTTCAATTAATCGACGACAATATCACTTGCCTACTTACTAAAAAAGGTATTAGCGAAGTTGAGCAAGTCAATCAAACTTTTCTGCTTGAAAATTATAAATTAACGCCCAAACAGGTTATTGAATTTAAAGCTTTAAGAGGCGACAGCGCAGACAATATACCCGGAGTTGCCGGCGTCGGCGATAAAACAGCGATGAGTCTACTAGAAAAATATTCTAGCGTAGACAATGTTTACAACGATATCGACAACATAACTGGTTCGCTTAAAACTAGACTTATTGATGGTAAAGAACTTTGTTATATCAGTAGGGGGCTTGCCACAATCGACACAAATGTCAATATAGATTGCAAGTTAGAAGATAGTCAATTTAGTTATACTTTTAGCGAAGAAGCAAAAAAAATGTTTGAGGCGTTGCAGTTTAATTCGCTTATCAAAAGAATTGACTTTGACAAAGAAACCGCTATAAGCCAAAAGCAAATTGTCGAAGTTAAAAATATTAACACGCTTGACGAACTTAAAAATGTAATCAAATATATTAACGGTCAAAAAGAGCTTTCAATTTACTTCGGGCAAAATATTTCGCTTGCGACAAATCAACAAACCGAGTATGTAATTAACATAGCCGATACGCTTCTTTGCGAAGGAATCAATTATAATTCGGCGTTAGAGGCTCTTAAAGGGCTAATAGAGGGGACAATTCCTAAGACTGTGTTTGGAGGCAAGGCGATAAACACTACGCTTGCCGAGTACGATACAAAGCTAAATAACGTAGTCTATGACCTTGACTTAATGCAATATCTAACAGAATATCGTTCTTACAAAATTCAAGCGTTTTTTGAACATTACTCGATTACTAACTTTGCAAGCGGTCAGTTATTTATCAAAGATTTACTCTTGTCTCAACTTGCCAAAGATAATTTATTAGATTTATATAATAATGTAGAACTGCCCCTTAGCAATGTTTTATTTGATATGGAGCAACAAGGCGTAGCAATCAATCTTCAAGCGCTTGACGAGCTAGGCAAGCAATATAATCAAGAGATAGCTTCTCTAACTAAACAAGTCTACGAACTAACGGGACAAGAATTTAACATCGCTAGTCCTAAGCAACTAGGCGAGGTTCTATTTGTCAAACTTGGACTGCCTAGCGGTAAAAAAACCAAAACAAAGTCAGGCTTTTCGACCGAAAACGAAGTTCTTGAAGGGCTTCTTGACGTTCACCCCGCAATCGAGCTAATTATCAAGATAAGACAACTCAGTAAGCTTAACGGCACATATATCGAAGGGTTAAAGGCTCATATAAATAGGGGCATTATTCGCACAACGTATAATCAAACTTTAACAACCACCGGTAGGCTTAGCAGTAGCGAACCAAACTTACAAAATTTGCCTATAAGAAATGAACAAGGCATAGAAATACGTAAATTGTTTGTGCCAAAATACGATTGTTTAATCTCTGCTGACTATTCGCAAATTGAACTTAGGTTGCTTGCAAGTTTTTCGGGCGACCAAATAATGATTTCGGCATTTAACGATGGCGAAGACATACACAGAAAAGTTGCAAGCGAAATATTTAAAGTTGACAAAGCTCTTGTTACCGATAAAATGCGTCGTATGGCAAAAGCGGTAAACTTTGGCATTATTTATGGTATAAGCGACTATGGTCTTGCAGAAAATACTGGCATACCATTTTATCGAGCCAAAGAATATATTAAGACATATTTTGAAACATACCCAAAAATTAAGGAATATCTAGATTCTAGCGTAGAAAAAGCCCAAAAAGAAGGCTACGTAACAACAATTCTGGGCAGGCGTCGTCAAATACCCGAGATTAATAGCGCAAATTTCCAACTCAAAAACTTTGGCAAACGCGCGGCTATGAATATGCCCTTACAAGGAAGTTCTGCCGATATAATTAAACTTGCAATGATAAAAGTTCATAGCGAGCTTACGGCTAGACGACTAAAAAGTAAATTAATATTACAAATACACGACGAATTAATTATTGACTGCTATAACGACGAAAAAGAAATAGTTAAAGAAATTCTTGTACGGCAAATGGAAAATGCGGTAAGTTTACCCGTAAAATTAGTAACCGACGTTGCCGAAGGGAGCAATTTATATGAAGCAAAGTAGATTAATTGCAATTACAGGCGGTATAGGTAGCGGAAAAAGTTCAGCTTGCGTAATTGTCAAAAATTTAGGTTTTCCCGTACTCGATTGCGACAAAATTGCCAAAGAAATATCTTATTCGCCTAGCATAACCGAGCTAATTTCACTTACTTTTGGCGAAAAGTTTATTTTTAACGGAGCATTAAATCGTAAAGAACTTAGAAGCGAAGTTTTTGCCGATAAACAAAAGTATCAACAATTAAATGACATTTTTTTTGAAAAAACTATTGAAGAATTACTTAAACAGGTTGAAAAAATTCCAGAGTCTACTATTTTTGTAGAAGTTTCAGCCTATAAACCCAGTCTAGACTCAATTTTTACTCAGGTTTGGTTAGTTGACGCTCCTCTACAAGTTAGGTTAAATCGAGTTAGAATACGTGACGAAGTTGAGATGGAAAACATCTTAAACATTATGAACAATCAAATAATGCCGATTAAACCTACAAAAATTATTAATAATGATGGAACAATAGAACAATTAGCTCAACAAGTAGAATATTTAGTTTTTCAATTAGATAATTAATATTAAGTTTAACTATTAATTTAATAAATTTAACATAAAAATTTATACATATCGGGATTTTATCATTTTAACACAAAATAATAACGACCTAGCAAATAGTTTTTACTAGGTCGTTATTATTTGGCAATTTTTATTATTAATTATAACATAAATAATTTATAGATTATTTTAGCAATAGAAAATACCGATAAATCTACTCAAAAGTTATTTTATAAGCAGTTCTGCGTGAGCGCAAGGACACACAACCAAAGAATTGTAGATTGAATAAATGACATAACCCGTTCTTGCGTGAGGGGGTTTTTTTAAGTTTTTGCATAGGGTGTAATCTATTACGGTTTTACCGCTATTGCGAGCGGGAGAGTAATAAGTTACTATTTCGCCGACCGTAGTCAAAACTTCTTGCGGTACTTCTCTGCCCTGCGTGGAAATTACTGCGTGCGAAGAGTGTATCTGTTGAGTATGCAACCATAAATCTAAATTTTTAGAGGTTTTAACTAATTGTTCGTTTTGATAGTTGTTTTTACCTACACGCACTATAAAATCACCGACTTGATATTTAAGGGGTTGAGAGGTAGCCGATAAATTTTTAGTTATGGTCACGTTGCCTTTTATTAGTTTTGCGTCTACAAGTTCTTGATAAATTTCGTTTAATTCTTGTGAGGTAGAACAATTATTGAGCATTAAAACAACGCCGTTACAGTAACTGAGAAGTTCCTTATTTTGCTCAATCAATTCGATTGAGTGCGTAATTGTGTTTTTTAATTTACGATATTTCTTGTAATACTCTTGGGCGTTTTGTTGAGGTGTTTTTGAAACGTCAAGCGGAATAGTTACTGTTTGGCAGTTCGGCTCATAATAATTTACCGTTGTAATAGAGCTGTCGTTTTTACCAATTAGATGTAGATTAGAAAGTATTAAATCGCCAAAAATTTTACTCTCTTGATTTTTTTGAGCTTCTTGCATTTCTTGCGAATAAATGCCTATTTTCTTCTCAGTGCGGTTAATTGTATTTTTAAGCGTGGTACTAATCGCCTTAGAATGTTGTCGAAACCGCATAACGCTATCTTTTAACTCATAATATTGTTCGTGAGCAATGTTAAGCGTGTCGTAGTAGACCTTTTCGCCTCTAACACTTAGATAATCAAACGGATAAACTTCGCTTGGCGCTCCGCCTACAAATAAAATGTTAGGCGTAGGGTTGTCAATATTATATAATAACTTGTCAATTTTTTCTAAAATTAATTTGATGTTTTGCAGAGTGTGTAAATTTACGTCTACGCCAAAAAGCAGTTCGTCGACAGTTTGAGTTGACAAACCGAGCAAATTTTCTTTAAATAACTGGTCGATAGGTAGGGGCGAAGATTGTATTAAATTTGCAATTTTATCTTTTTGGTCAAGCGAATATAAGCAACGTTTTTCAAAATAGGTATATTTAGCTCCGCTAAGTAATATTCTAGCGCTGTCGGGACTTAATGGAAGGCGTTTAAGAGTATCAAGAATAATATCGTCTTCTTGAACAAGAATGATGTTGCCTGTTTTGCCTGTTAGTTCGACAATTAAGCGTTTAGTATCCTCATAACCTAATTCGTTGTGAGTTCTTATAGTAAACTCAATTAAACGTTCGTATGGCATTTGCGTAACCGAACTAATCGAAGCATTTGTAAGATATTTACGCAGTAACATACAAAAAGTCGGGGCAATTTTTGGGTTTTCCTTGTTTGTATCGACTAAATGAATGTGGTTTATCGAGGGGTTGACGCTAATGAGCAATTTGTAATTTGCCTTGTTGAAGATATTTAAAATAATCTCATCTTTTTCGGGCTGAAAAATTTTGGTAATTTTACCGCCTTGTAAAATATTATTAAGTTCTTTGGTTAGAATTGACACAGATAAAGAGTCGTAAGCCATAAATATCACCTCAATACTATTCTACATTATAATGGACAATTATTCAACTAAGATAACTCAAAAGAATTGATTAATTTTATGTTCTATGTTAGAATTGATAGGCTAAAAAAGTTTTTGGAGGAAGTATGAAATACAAAGTTAAATTAGAAAAAGGCAAAGCTACAATAAACTTTACCATCTCGGCTGAGGAATGGGAAACCGAAATTGAGTCCGCATACAATAAGACCAAGTCTAAGTATGCCAAAGAGGGATTTAGAAAAGGTCACGTTCCACGCAAAATTTTAGAGAATACCTACGGCGCAGACGTCTTTTTTGAGGACGCTTTCAATGAGAGTTTTCCTAAATATTTTTCAAAAGTTCTTGAAGAACACACCGAAATTTATCCGGTAGAAATGCCAAAAGTTGATTTTGATTCGTTAAATGGCGATGGCTTAAAGTTTACTGCCGTAGTTACGCTTAAACCCGAAATTACACTCGGCAAATATAAGGGACTAAAACTTAAAAAAGTTGACGTTATAGTCAACGCCAAAGATATCGACGAACAACTCGCAAGCGTTCAAACCAAAAATGCTCGTTTAATCGACGTAGATAGAGCCGTAGAAGACGGCGACGAAGTTACAATCGATTACAGCGGTTCGGTTGACGGAACTAAATTTGACGGCGGTACGGCTGAGAAACAAACCCTAGTTATCGGTAGCAAATCATTTATACCCGGCTTTGAAGAGCAAGTTATAGGTATGAAAAAGGGCGAAGAAAAAGATATAACAGTAACGTTCCCCGAAGAATATCACGCTGAAAATCTCAAAGGTAAAGTTGCTATATTCGCAATTAAACTACACGATATCAAAATTAAACAAACTCAACAAATCGACGACGAATTTGCCAAAGATTACAGCGAATTTAACACGCTAGAAGAATATAAAAACGATATTAGGAAAAACTTAACAGAAGAAAGACAAAAACAAGCCACAAACGAAGAAGACAACAACTTATTTGAAACAATCATTAAAGATATAGTTATGGATATTCCTCAGGCTATGATTGAGTCGCAAATTGACTCCTATGTTAAAGAATTTGAGTATAATTTAATGTATCAAGGGTTAAAAATCGCAGATTATTACAAATATACCAACTCAAACGAGCAACAACTTAGAGAAAATTATACCGAACGGTCAAAAAAAGCTATTGAGTCAAGACTAGTGCTAGAAGCCGTAATCAAGGCAGAAGGACTAAAAGTTGATGCAAAAGAACTCGACGCTAAGATTAAGGAACTTGCAAAGCAAGCTAACAAAACTATAAAAGACTATAAAGCCGACATGAGCAAAGAACATATCAGCTACTTAAAAGAACAAATTTTAGCCGAAAAAGTTCTTAATTTCTTGCGTGAACAAAACACTTTTGAATAAATAGAACAAATTTTAGCCGAAAAAGTTTTTAATTCCTTGCGTGAACAAAATATTTTGAGTAAATGGAGGATAAATAATGTCATATTTAGTGCCGGTTGTAGTAGAGCAAACCGATAGAGGCGAACGCTCTTACGACCTATATTCTAGACTGTTAGAAGACCGAATAATCTTTCTTTCGGGTGAAATCAACGACGACGTAGCTAATACTATAATCGCTCAACTTATTTTTCTCGAAGGCAAAAATCCAGACAAAGATATCAGCATTTATATCAATAGTCCGGGCGGTAGCGTAACGGCAGGGCTTGCAATTTACGACACTATGAACTATGTAAAGTGCGACGTTTCGACCATTTGCGTGGGCATTGCGGCGAGTATGGGGGCGTTTTTACTAAGTTCTGGCGCAAAAGGCAAAAGATATGCTTTACCTAACAGCGAAGTTTTGATACATCAACCCTTAGGCGGTGCGCAGGGGCAAGCAAGCGACGTTGAATTAATGGCAAATCACCTTAAACTTACTAAGCAAAAGCTTAATAATATTTTGGCTAAAAATACTAATCAGCCTATTGAAAAGATTATTAAAGACACCGACAGAGATTATTATATGTCTGCCGAAGAAGCCAAAGAATATAATATAATAGACAAGATATTTTATACAAGGAGCAATTAATGGTAAAAGACAAGTGTTCTTTTTGTTTGAGAACCGAAGACCAAGTCAAGACGCTTATAGCAGGTCCTAACGACATATTTATTTGTGACGAATGTATTGAGGTTTGTCAAACTCTGCTTACCAAACAGACAAAAAACGAAAAGGCAAAACCTTTTAAATTGCCTACTCCGTTACAAATTAAAGAGCAACTTGACGAATATGTTATCGGTCAAGACAACGCTAAAAAAATATTATCAGTTGCGGTTTACAATCATTATAAAAGAGTCAACGACGCCCTATTAGGCAGTTCTGCCGACGGCGTTGAGCTAGAAAAAAGCAATATTTTAATGCTAGGGCCAACAGGCTCGGGCAAGACTCTACTTGCTAAGACGCTCGCTAGAATATTAGACGTTCCTTTTGCGGTAGCTGACGCAACTACCTTAACCGAGGCTGGTTATGTTGGCGAAGATGTTGAAAATATTCTTTTAAAACTTATACAAAACGCTAATTTCGACATAGAAAAAGCTCAAAGAGGCATAATTTATATTGACGAAGTTGACAAAATATCGAAAAAGAACGAAAATGTTTCTATCACACGAGATGTTTCGGGCGAAGGCGTTCAACAGGCGTTACTAAAAATAATTGAAAGTACCGTAGCAAGCGTACCACCGCAAGGCGGAAGAAAACACCCTCAGCAAGAATTAATCACCATAGATACTAGCAATATCTTGTTTATTTGTGGCGGAGCGTTTATAGGACTATCCAAAATAGTCGAAAAAAGACTTGCTAATAAGTCGCTAGGTTTCGGTAGCGCTTCTAAGTCAAACGACAATCTTAGCGGAGTCGAACTTGTAAGGCAGAGCCAACCGCAAGACTTTATTAAGTACGGATTAATTCCCGAATTTGTAGGAAGATTGCCTATAATTGTTGGACTTACCGACCTTGACGAACAAGCTCTTGTACAAATCTTAACCCAACCCAAAAATGCTTTAATTAAGCAATATATTAAATTATTCAATCTTGACAACATTGACCTAGTATTTGATAACGAGGCAATCGAAGCCGTAGCTAAACGTAGTATAGAACTGAAAACCGGCGCAAGAGGGCTAAGGTCGGTACTTGAAAATGCGTTGCTAGAATTTATGTACGAAGCTCCAAATGACAAGTCAATTAAGCAAATAAACATTACAAAAGATTGTATAGTAGGTCAGGGCAAACCAATAATAGTTCGCAAAAGCGCTTAAAATACAAATTATCTTCGGGTTGTTAATACAACCCGTTTTTTTTAAACAAAAATATGTTTTTTAAGTCTAACATATTTTTGTTGCAATAATAATCAAATTAATTTATAATACTAATATAGACTATTGATAAGAGGTGATAACTTGAATTATACATTGCCAATGATAGCGCTACGAGGTATGGTAGTGCTTCCAAATACTGTAATATCCTTAGATTTAGGCAGGAGCAAGTCAATTCTTGCCCTTAATAAGTGCATCGACGATTCTTCTAAAATATTTCTTGTAGCTCAAAAAAGTATAGCAGTTGAAAATCCAACAAAAGACGACATTTATCAAGTAGGCATAATAGCTACTATAATACAAGTTATAGCCAAATCTAACGATAATGTAAGAATAATAATTAAAGGCGAGCAAACGGCAAAAATTGACGAATATCTAGATACAGAGAAGATTTTTTTAGTCAACGCATCTACATTTGAGTATATCGATAGCGTCAACGCCGAAGTTGAGGCTTTGCTACGTCGTACTCGTGAACAACTAGCGTTGCTTGCGGTAAATTCTAGTAAAATAAGCAAAGAAACTTTGCTAAAAATTTCTAATATAGAAGACGCTAATGAATTTACTAATATTGTCGCTAGCGATGTTTTTTATAAAGATAGCGACAAACAAGAGATTCTTGAAATAGTTAACACAAAACAACGACTAGAATTTTTATACAATATTCTTGTCAACGAAACCGAACTTGCTAGAATTGACAAAAAAATAGCGACAAGGGTAAAACGTCAAATTGACGAGGGACAAAAAGAATATTATCTTAAAGAACAAATTAGAGCTATAAGTAAAGAACTCGGCGAAGACGAAGACGAAATAACCGAGCTTGATAACAAAATTAAAAAAGCAAAAATGCCTAGCGACATAGCCGATAAAGCCTATAAAGAGGTAAGAAGATTGTCTAAGATGTCGCCAAGTTCACCTGACGCAGGAGTTATTCGCACTTATGTTGAGTGGCTTACTGACTTAGAGTGGAAAGAGCAAACCAAAGACAATAAGGACCTTGATAAAGCCAGAGAAATTCTTGACGCCGACCACTATGGTCTAGAAAAAATAAAAGAAAGAATAATCGAATATCTTGCCGTTATGCAACTCACAAATGGGCTTAACGGACCTATTCTTTGCTTTGTTGGACCTCCCGGCGTTGGTAAAACTAGCGTTGTTAAGTCAATCGCAAGAGCGCTAAATCGCAAATATGTGCGTATGAGTTTAGGCGGAGTTCGTGACGAAGCCGAAATTAGAGGTCATAGACGCACTTATATAGGCGCAATACCCGGCAAAGTAATATATATGATGAAACAAGCAAAATGCACAAACCCCGTTCTTCTTTTTGACGAAATTGACAAAATGTCAAGCGATTTTAGGGGCGACCCTGCAAGCGCAATGCTTGAAGTTCTCGACCCGGAGCAAAATTTTAGTTTTGTCGACCATTATTTAGAAGTTCCGTACGATTTATCTAAGGTTTTGTTTGTTTGCACGGCTAACACCGTTGATAGTATTCCGCCGGCGCTACTTGACAGAATGGAAATAATTGAGTTGTCCGGATATTCCGCAGAAGAAAAACTAGAAATTGCCAGTAAATTTCTAATTCCCAAGCAAGAAAAAATGCACGGTCTAAAAGAAAATAGTCTTACTTTTACCGAAGAAGGGCTTAGACAAGTAATCGCAGGCTATACAAGAGAATCAGGCGTAAGGGCATTAGAACGAGAAATCGCAACCGTTTGCCGTAAAGTTGCGTTAAAAATTGTAAAAGGGCAAGCCCAAGAAACCATAGTCAAAAAAGAGAATATTGAAGATTATCTCGGGCTTACAAAATTTAAAAATGACTTTTTAGATATTGAAAATGAAATTGGTTCGGCAACCGGGCTAGCTTGGACGGTCGTAGGCGGTACAACTCTAACCATCGACGTCACTCTTTTTGAAGGCAAAGGAGAAATTCTTTTAACTGGTATGCTCGGCGACGTTATGAAAGAGTCGGCAAGAACGGCTATAAGTTTAGTTCGTTCTCGTGCAAAAGAATATAATATTCCTACCGAAGCGTTTGCAAAGACTGATATTCATATTCATATCCCCGAGGGCGCTATTCATAAAGACGGGCCAAGCGCAGGCATAACCTTAGCTACGGCTATTATGTCCGCATTTTCTTCTCGTCCGGTCAATAAAAAAATAGCTATGACAGGCGAGGTCACATTAAGAGGCAAAGTTTTGCCAATAGGGGGACTTAAAGAAAAAAGTTTAGCGGGTTATAGGGCGGGCATACGAAAAATTATTGTTCCAAAGGACAACGAGAACGACCTAAAAGAAATACCAAAAGAAGTTCTTGACGATATTGAAATAGTCCTTGTTAGCGATATTTCCCAAGTATTTGATACGGTGTTACTATAATGATTATTAAAACAGCCAAATTTTTAGTTTCTTGCTCAAACTGTGAGCAATGTCCCGTATACGAATTGCCCCAAATTGCTTTTGTTGGCAAGTCCAACGTAGGTAAAAGCAGTCTAATTAACTTTATAACTAATAATGGCAAGCTTGCACGTACTTCGCAAGAACCCGGACGAACAAAATTGATTAATTACTTTTTAATTAATGATAATTTTATTCTTGTTGACTTGCCGGGTTATGGATACTCTAAGGCAAGCAAGAGCGAAAAAGAAAGTTGGGCTGAACTAATCGACGGATATTTGAGTAATGAGAAACGCCTTTCGCATATATTTCTATTGATAGATTTAAGACGAGTTCCTAGCGAAAACGACCTTATAATGTTTGACTATATCTTTAAGTGTAATCTTCCTTTTACGGTGATTGCAACAAAAGCCGACAAATTGTCAAAGAGCCAAGTAAGCGCAAATGTTAGAGCGATTGCTACCGAATTGAAAATAGGAGAGGGCAACATTATAGTCACTTCGGCAACGACTAAAAGCGGACGCAACGAAATTTATAATAGAATTGACCAAATACTAAATAATCAAGAATAATATGTCTGTAATAGTACAACAGATATACATAAAAATTTACTAAATGAGATAAATTATATCGAGAATTTAGTTAAATTGCATCAAATTTAAAAAGTCCACGAAAGCGGACTTTTTTTGTTGCACTTTTTAGCAAAATACCTCATACAATATATTGAGTTAGGAGGTTTAAAATTATGTCCTTTTTAGACAACAATAAAGCGAGTTGCACAGAAAAAATTTGTATTGAAGTTAAAAGAGTCTTTGACGCTTGCGTAAAACAGCTTACATATTTAGATGTAGTGGTGGATATTATAACGTCGGGTACGCCGACCGAACCGCTGACTTTTGTAAGCGGTAAAAGTAGTTCGGTCAACGCCGAGATTACCGATTTAAAAGTAACTATAATTTCGCCTTCGCCTAGATGCGGTAGGGTTCAATGCAACGTAGTTTTTCCGGTTACGCTCAACTATACCGACGCAAACAATGTCGAAGGAAGCGGTCAAGGGTTAATCGAAGTGCCAATAGATATAGTTATGAATGTTCCGGAAGCATCGATTATGCCTTATCAAATTAAAGCCATAGCCTCAGGAGTACTTACCGAAGGGGTATATGTAGGTTCTTCTACGACAATTCCTAAGACCTACACATTTAACGCAAAATTATGCGCAACTTTGATAATGAAAGTAATCACAATAGTAGACATAATTATACCTACTTATGGCTACGCTGTGCTTCCGCCTTGCACAGACTACGCCGAAGAAGTTTGCAATGGTTTCTTTGAACTTCCGTTGTTTCCAAGTTCGCAAAATCAGTAAACAAGGGTAATCGCTAAACGGTTAAAATGTCTAAGCGAGTTAACAAGATAGCCTAAATACTTATAAAAACAAACCTTTAAAGACTTCTATCAAATTATTGATAGAAGTCAACTCGACGTAGTTTAACAAAAAAAGATGTTTAGCATTTAAAATAATTATTTTTTATGTTCTAAATTAATTTTAATTTAAATATAATATTGTTTCTTTCACACAATTAACTACTTATTTCATACCATACAACAAAACATTTTTGGGGTAAGGTATGGAATACGACAAATGCCGTAGATGCGAAATAAATTATAAGCCCAAGCAAGACGAATATTGTTCGGTATGCTTAGCCGAATTAAAAGGGGAGTTTTACGAAGAAGATAGCGATTTGCTATGTCCCTTTTGCTATAAAAATAAACTTGACTTTGATGAAATAATGTGTAAAAGATGTTGGTTAAAAAGGCATAAAGAACAAGATTACGATAAATAACTGTACAAAAGCCTTGCAATATGGTAATATTTAAGCAAGGAGAAATTATGAAAGTTTATGCAATTTCCGATCTTCATTTGTCAACAACGGTAAATAAACCAATGGATATATTTGGACCAAGCTGGCAAGGTCATTTTGATATTATTAAGCAAAGTTGGCTACAAACCGTAACCCAAGATGACGTAGTTGTGTTATGCGGAGATTTAAGCTGGGCTATGCGTGCAAATGAAGTTATTACAGATTTGGCTTTGTTTAAAGATTTGCCCGGCAAAAAAATAATTCTTAGAGGTAATCACGACTACTGGTGGAACACAATTTCCCAAGTTCGTTCGCTATTGCCTTTAAATTTCTACGCTATTCAAAATGATTGCCTGCGTATAGGCAACGTTTGCTTTTTTGGAACAAGGGGTTGGGTAATGCCAGAAAATTCAAACGAACAAGATAAAAAGATTTATTCTCGTGAAATAGAGCGACTTAAATTATCTCTGCTTGCCTTAAAAAAAGTTCGTCAAGAAGGGGATAAAGTTGTTTGTCTTACTCATTTTCCACCCTTTAACGTCAATTATGAGCTAAGCGAATTTATCAAACTGCTAATTGCCGACGATGTTCACACCGTCGTTTATGGTCATTTACACCGTTCTTCTTGTCGAGCCGAGCTAAGAGTTAACAAGTTTGGCATTGATTTCTATTTAACATCTTGTGACTTTGCTAACAATAAGCTCATTGAAATAAATATCTAATTTTAGAACATTTGTTCACTATTTTGTCAAATTTTGTTCGTTTTTGCCTAAATCTTCAAAAATAACTTAAAAAGTGGTTAAAAAGGGTTGAAAGTGGTTAAAAATTATGCTATACTTTTTTCATAAATTAGAAAGGAGTAGTCTAATGAATTGCTTTTACGGTAATTATGGATATCAGCTAGATGCTAAGAATAGAATGCGTATGCCTTCTAAGTTTCGTGCTGATATGGGAAAAGAATATTTAATTACCTTAGGCGCAGGCGGTTGCTTAATCGTGCTTCACCAACAACTATTAGAAACTCTTAACCAAAAAATGTCGCAACTTCCGCTGACCGACGTTGAGGGCTCAAAAGCAATAAGGGCTTTTACGGCTTTTGGCGAAAATGTAGAGTGCGATGAACAAGGTAGATTTATTCTTCCTCAGGAACTTAAAAAGTACGCTAAAATTGATAAAGACGTCCGCATAGTTGGCGCAGGAAATAAAGTCGAAATTTGGAGTCAAGAAGTATGGACGGCAAATAATAAAGAATTTACAATCGAGTCATACGAAAATGCTCTTGACGGACTTTCTAAATATGGAATTTAATATGGAGTTTGAACACGTAAGCGTACTGCTTGAACAGAGTATAGAGTTATTAGACATTAAACCGAACGGTATTTATGTAGATTGCACCTTAGGTTCGGGCGGACACAGTAGGGAAATATTAAATAAACTTACAAATGGCAAATTAATAGGCTTTGACAAAGATATAGACGCAATAAAACATTGTCAAACAGTATTTAAAGATAATTCTAACGTAATAATCAATCATACCGATTTTAAAAATGTTTGCAAGACATTAGACCAACTGGGAATTGACAAAGTCGACGGGGTATTGATGGACTTAGGAATGTCAAGTTGGCAAATCGATAATTTTGAACGTGGTTTTTCTTATATGACAAATGGTCCGTTAGATATGAGAATGGATAGCCATCAAACTTTAACGGCGTTTGAAGTAGTAAACGAATATAGCGAAGAAAAATTAGCAAAGATTATCGAAGACTATGGCGAAGAACCTTTCGCAAGGCAAATTGCAAGAAATATAGCTATTCAACGTGAAATAGGGGCTATTAATAATACATTAGACCTTGTAGATATAATTGACCACTCTTTGCCTTATAGCTATAAACGCAAAATAGGACATAGCTCTAAAAAAACTTTCCAAGCAATAAGAATTGAAGTTAACCAAGAGTTAGAACATCTTAAAGAAACAATAGCAAAGCTAATAAAACGTCTTAATAAACAAGGACGAATAGCAATAATTTCTTTTCACTCGCTTGAAGACCGAATTGTAAAAGAAACGTTTAGAGAATATGCAACAGGGTGCGTTTGTCCAAAGAGTTTTCCAATATGTATATGCGGGCATAAAGCAGACCTAAAACTTATTACAAGAAAACCAATTATACCAAGCGAACAAGAAATGCAAATAAATTCCCGAGCAAATAGCGCAAAATTAAGGGTAGCGGAAAAAATCATATAGGAGGGGCAAAAATGTTAACGACAAGTAGAAACGCAGTTACGCTAGACGATTACAATGTAGCAATTTCACCTAGAAGAACTCAAACTCAAACCGAAGTTGAATTGCCCGCAGGCACAAACAGTTATTACCAAAATCAGCCAATTAGCGACAATAGCGAATATAACCTTGAAGAGATTACTCGTAAAATTTTAGGGGATAGTCCGGTTTTGCCACCCGAATATGACGAAGTAGCTAAGCAACAGCCCGGAGCTGCTCCAACCGTTAAGACATTAGGTAGCGTAGACGAAAGTTTAATTGATAAGTCAATGTTCTATACGCAAAATAGTCAAGTAGCTATTAAAACACGCTCTCTTACAAATGTTCAATTAAAAATTGCCATATCTTCTTTTGCGGTTATTGTTCTTGCTCTTGCTATCGTAATAGCTTTAATTGCAGTTGGCGTAGGCAATAGTTTCGGCAGGGTAGTAACGCTTTCTGGTCAAACGACAAATACAAATACCACTGTTTCGACTTTACTTGAAGAATTATCAGTCGTAAACGAAGCCGAAATACTTCAAAGAGCGGCATTACTAGGTTATACCGAACCCAATTCGAACAATACCAAAGATTTTAGCATACCAAAACTAAGACCATCAATACAATATAATGTGCAGAGCAACTGGTTTGATGTGTTGTGCGATAATTTATCAAGATTTTTTGGAGGCTAATCATTGCAAACTGAATATTTAACGGTTAAGAAAAGATTGTTAGTATTATTATTACTGACAATCTTTATTTTTTTAGTCATATTTTCCAGATTATTTTATATACAAATAATTTGGGGTAAAACTTTGCAGGCTAAGGCTCTTGACCAGTGGACAAGAGATTTGCCAATAACGGCTCGTAGGGGAGATATTGTCGATACCAACGGGGTAACCTTAGTTACAAGCCAAACTTGCTATGGCGTATATATAAGGGCAAAAAATATACTAGAACCTGAAAAAGTCGCATCGGTTTTAAGCCAAAAGCTAGACGTATCTTATGAAGGCGTGCTTAAAAAAGCTAAGAATAAAGGCGTGTCCGAAATTACAATAAAAAGACAAGTTGAGGCTCAAACAATAGCCGAGCTACGAGAATTTAACTTAGAGGGCGTTTATTTTGCCGAAGAAAGCAGTAGATACTATGTTTACGGCGATTTTCTTACCCAAGTGTTAGGTTTTGTATCGGTAGATAGCGTAGGTCAAACAGGCATCGAGGCGCAGTATGATAAATATTTGCGTGGCATTGACGGACAGTTGCTTACGCAAGCCGATTTAGTAGGCAAAGAACTTCCCGAAAGAGAGATGTATTATGTTCCGTCGGTAGACGGTCTTCAAGTTACTCTTACCATAGATTATTCAATACAATTTGCAGTTGAAAATACTCTTAATGCGATTATGTACAATCATTCGCCCAAAAGTGTTAAGTGCATTGT
Organism: Clostridia bacterium; assembly: GCA_036654455.1. Lineage (NCBI taxonomy): Bacteria > Bacillati > Bacillota > Clostridia > Clostridia bacterium. The sequence continues at coordinate 113,603 of JAVVRZ010000001.1, forward strand.
AATGGACGTGACTAACGGACAAATTTTAGCTTTATCAAGCAAACCCAGCTTTAATTTAAATGCAATTCCTCGTGATAATATAACTCAGCTTATGGAGTATTCTCGCAATGGCTTGATTACCGATATATTTGAACCCGGTTCGACATTTAAGGTATTGACGGCGTCGGCAACCCTAGAAGAATCTTCTAGGGGTAACGCCAGCGCTTTTAACGCCGATTACATATTTAAAAATAATTCTAACGTAAGACATATTGGAGGAGGAAAAATAAGTTGTTGGACAAAACACACCAATGGAAAACATTGTAACCAACATCTTTCCCAAGCCTTAAACAACAGTTGTAACCCGATATTTACCGATATCGCTCTAAGCTTAGGCAAAGAAACAATGTACAATTACTTGCAGGCATTTGGATACGGAAGCAAAACAGGCGTTGATTTTATAGGCGAGCAAAGCGGTATGCTTGTGCCTTATTCAAGTTGCACTGAGGGCGATTTGGCTCGTATAGGTTTTGGTCAATCGGTTGCGGTTACCGCTCTACAACTATGTAACGCTACCGCCGCAGCAATTAACGGCGGATATTTATTCAAACCTTATTTTGTCAAAAAAATAAGCGATAAAGATGGTAAAATTGTAAAAGAATTTTACCCTACGGTAATTAATAAAGTTATATCAAGCCAAACTAGTCAGCAACTTGCCGTAATGCTTGAAAATGTAGTTACGTTAGGTAGCGGTAAACAAGCCTATATTAAAGGGTATGAAGTGGGGGGAAAAACCGGTACTGCGCAAAAATATGAAAACGGAGTAATTGCAAGGGGCAAGAATATATCTTCTTTTGTAGGGTTTTTTCCCGCAAGCAGTCCAAAATATTTATGCTTTGTAATGGTAGACGAACCGATAGGCGTTAGTTATGGCTCGGTTGTAGCAGCTCCTTATGCAAGGCTAATCTTTGAACAAATAATCAGTCTTTACAATATTCCGCCAAAACCATAATATTTGCAATATTAAAATAATAAGATAAGCTATACAAAGTCTTGCGTAATTTATGGAGGGTAAAATGCACCTATCTCAATTATTAAGCGGTATAGCTTGCGAAGTTTATGGAAATAGCGATTTAGACATAAAACATCTTACTCATAGCACGCAAGATGTCTTACCTGGCAGTTTATTTATTTGCATTGAGGGTCAAAACGTAGACGGGCACAGTCTTATTAGCAAAGCTCAACTTGACGGAGCTATCGCAGTCGTGGTAACTCACAAGGTTGAAACTTTACTAACTCAAATTATTGTTCAAGACACTCGTGAATCTATGTCGTTACTCGCAAAAAACTTTTATAATTACGCCTGCGAAAAAATAAAAATTATTTGTGTCGTAGGCACTAATGGAAAAACTTCTACAACTTATTTAGCTAATTCTATTTTTCAAACGGCAGGATATAAAACTGCAATTATCGGCTCTAACGGAATATTTATTGACGGCGTTCATTATGACAACCCTTTAACAACTCCCGATTCTATAATGTTACATTTTTATCTCGATAAAATGGTCAAGGAAGATGTTAAATTTGTATTTATGGAAGCTACCGCTCACGCTATCGCTTTAAAAAAGCTTGCGGGTATTCGAGCCGAAGCTACTATTTTTACCAATTTTTCGCAGGATCACTTAGATTTTTTTGGTTCAATGAAAGAATACGGCGAGGCAAAGAAAAGTTTCTTTTGTCCATTATACACAAAAATTGCCATAGTCAACGCAGACGACAACTTAGGGCAAGAAATAATTAAGGAGGCTAGAACTCCCACCCTAACTTACGGATATACAAATCCTAGCGATATATTCGCTATGGATTATACCGAAGACCAAGATGGGCTTAGCTATATTCTTAACCTTTACGACCAGGTCAAAACTGTTAAATACCATCTGCACGGATTGTTTAATGTTTACAACACGCTTTGCGCTAGCGCACTTGCAAGAATATTTGGCATAAAGTTAGAGCAAATTGCGCAAGGTATTAATAAGGTAAAACAAATTGACGGAAGAAACCAAACGTTTTTTGATGGAAAAGGAAGTAGAATTGTCGTTGATTTTGCGCATACTCCCGACGGCATAAATAATATTTTAACTTATTTAAAAAGTAGCTCGCAAGGTAAATTAATCGTTGTCTTTGGTTGCGGAGGAAATAGAGATAGATTTAAGCGTCCGCTAATGGCGAAATGCGTAAGCAAATTTGCTGACTACATCTTTGTAACTAATGACAATCCTCGTAACGAAGCGCCTCAAACCATTCTCCAAGACATTGAATGCGGGCTGTCTACTACTAACTATACCTTACAGTTAACTCGCTCACAAGCCATTACAGAGGCGGTAGCGATGGCGTGCAGTGGCGATACGGTAGCAGTGTTAGGAAAAGGCGCAGAAAAATATCAAGAAATTAAAGGAGTTAAAATACCGTACAGCGATATTGACGTGGTACAAGGGTTATTGTGATAGATGCAAAAATTACTATTATTACTTTTAATATCCATCGCTTTTTCGCTAATTGCCTTAGCGGTAGGTTTGCCTATACTTAAAAAATTTAAGGCTAAGCAAGAAATTCTTAGCTATGTAATAGAACATAAGAGTAAGAGCGGTACTCCTACTATGGGTGGCGTTTGCATAATGATAGTTTTTGCTATTTGTTCCTTTATATTTTTTGAAGGAAGCAATGATTTAGGAAAATTAGCCGTTTTGTTTACGCTTGCTTACGCCGTAATAGGACTGCTTGACGACTATATTAAAATAAAATATAGACAAAATGAGGGACTTAAACCTTATCAAAAAATTATCGTTCAACTTGCTCTTGCGGTTATAATAGCCTTATTTATCTATAACAATGTTTATGTCGGCGGAAAATTACTTGTTCCGTTTACCAAACTTTCAATCGATATTAACTTTTTTATAATACCGCTTGCAATTTTTATTTTTTTGAGCGTTACAAACGGGGCTAACTTGACCGACGGACTTGACGGACTATTAACTAAGGTTACAATGGCGTATTTGTTTATAATAGCTATTTTTATCTATTTACGTTATGACGAAGCAACAAAATTAGGCGAAACTTTACTTATGCAAGAATATGGCAATCTTCTTGTGGTATGCGTAGCCTTGCTAGGCGTCTTGCTAGCATTTTTAGTATTTAATTGTTTTCCCGCAAAAATATTTATGGGCGATACCGGCTCGCTTGCCTTAGGCGCTTGCGTCGCTTGTTTGTCTATGTTTACAAGAATGAGTTTATTTATACCAATTTTAGGTATTATTTACGTTATTTCTTGTTTGTCGGTAATAATACAAGTTGGGTATTTTAAATTTAGTCACGGCAAACGAGTTTTTCTAATGGCGCCTTACCACCACCATTTGCAGAAAAAAGGTCTTAGCGAAAGTAGAATAGGCGACATCTACGCTTTAATTACTTTGTCTTGCGGAATATTATTATTGTTAGGAGGGAGCGTTTGAAAAGCTATTTAATCTATGGCTATGGAAAAAGCGGTAAGTCCTTATACGAATATCTTAAAAAAAGTAACATTGTACATATTTATGACGACAACTTGGAATTATCAATTAGCTTTCAAGAAGCCATTAAACTTATACCTACGCTAGACTATTTGATACTTAGTCCGGGCGTAGCTAGAACAAATAAATTATGTTTGTTATGTAGCGTATTTGGCGTAACTATTCTAGGCGAAACCGAATTTGCAATTGAAAATATCAAGGCTCAAATAGTTGCGGTAACTGGTACGAATGGCAAAACAACAACTTGCGAAATGATTAATCATATATTAAACATTGGCAAAAAAAGTAGTTTTCTCGCCGGTAATATCGGTACTCCTCTAACCCAAATGTGCGATAAATTGACTGGTCAAGACATCGCAGTAGTCGAAATGTCAAGTTTTCAGTTAGAAGAATTTAATACTTTTTCGCCTTACATAAGCATTGTTATAAATGTCGATATAGACCATCTTGACCGTCATTTAACAAAAGAAAATTATCAAAATTGTAAAGCTAATATCTTTATCAATCAGCAAAGAGGATATTCTCTATTTAATTATGACGATTTAACCGCTTACGAATTGAGTAAAAAGGCGAGAACAAAAGTAGGATATGTAAGTCTAACTAAAAAAGTCAATGGCTGTTATTTTGATGGTAAAGATATAATTGTAGACTTTTTTGATATAAAGATGTCTATAAATTCGCCAAATATAAAATACTATGTTAGACATAATATATCAAACTTGATGTTTGCCGTACTTGTAGGAGCTTTATACGACCTAACCAAGCAAGAAATTGAGTTAGCTATTAATACTTTTGCCGTGTCGGCTCACCGAATGGAATTTGTTAAAACTTTAAATAACATAGCTTTCTATAACGATTCCAAAGGCACTAATATTCATTCTACGCTTTCTGCTATTTCAAGTTTGGGGGAATGTTGTTTAATTTTAGGCGGTAGCGACAAAGGATACGACTTCGACGAATTAATTAGAAATTTATCAAGTTGTAAGTTTATAGCTTGCTTAGGGCAAACCAAAAATAAAATACTTTCGTCGTGCCAAAAATACAATTTTACTAGCGTTGAAGGTTGTGACAGTCTTGAAGAATGTTGTTTGGCTTGTTACAACTACGCTCGCTTAAATCATATTCCTACCATTTTACTTTCTCCCGCTTGCGCAAGCTTTGATATGTTTAAAAACTATCAAGAAAGAGGCGAGCGCTTTAAGGAAATTGTAAATTCGCTAAGCTAAAAAGCAAATTTATAAGCCGAAGGGCTTGCATTATACCGCATAACTTAAATAACAAAACCAAAATTAAAGAGCTAAAATATTTATACCGATACAAGAGGTGATAATTTGAGAACGCTTGGCAAAAAAGCCGAACTATTAAAATTTGATTACATAATTTTGCTTTCTACGATATTTCTTGTAGGGCTAGGCTTGCTTTTTATCTTCTCAGCTTCTTCCTATACGGCTCAAAAAGACTTTGGAAATAAATACTATTTCTTGATTAAACAGGCTATTGGCGCATTAGTCGGTTGTGTTTGCCTAGTTTCAATTTATTTTGTCAATCTTGAAAAAATAAAACGTCTTTCAATTCCCTTTGCCTTACTAGCTATGATATTGTTAGGTTTAGTATTTGTCCCAAAAATCGGCATAGAAAATTATGGCGCAAAGCGTTGGATAGGCTTTGGCAGTTTTTCTTTTCAACCTAGCGAACTAGCTAAGTTTGCCTTCGTATTCTTTTCTTGCGTATATATATCAAATAAGAAAGTCAATATGGCAAAGTTAACTCACAATTTGCCAATTATTATATGCGGAGTTGTATATTGCTTGCTAATTATTATCGAACCAAATATGTCAATTACGGTTTGTATGGGGTTGATAATGGTGTGTATGTTGTTTGTCGGCGGTATGAAATTAAAGTGGTTTTTTATCTGTATGATTCCACTTTTGCTAGTTGTGCCGATACTAATTGTAATAGAACCATATCGGTTGCTTAGACTACTTGCCTTTGTTAATCCTTTTGCTTCGCCTAAGGACGAAGGATATCAATTAATTCAATCGCTATATGCGCTAGGAAGCGGAGGTTTTTTTGGCGTGGGACTATTTAACAGTCGTCAAAAATACGAATTTTTACCTTTTGCCGAGAGCGACTTTATTTTTTCTATTATTGGAGAAGAAACCGGGCTATTTGGTTGCATTATTCTTTTCGGCTTATATTTTATTCTTATTTTTAGGGGAATTAAATTAGCCGTTTCTTGTAAAGATAGATACCATACATTATTTGCCAGTGGAATAATCTCGGTAATAGCCATTCAATGTTTAATAAATTTTGCCGTTGTGACCGGTAGCATACCGCCTACGGGGTTACCCTTGCCATTTGTTAGTTATGGCGGAACGTCCTTAGTTGTCTTTATGAGTTCGGTAGGAATATTACTAAATATCTCTAACAAATGCTTTCTTAACAAAAATGTCTTTCTTACCATATTATAAAACTGAGGATAAAAATACTTGTTGACGGTTTTCGTCAACTCTATTTTTTAAAACAAAAGGGAGTTTAACTATGAAATTTGTTATACAAGGCGGAAATGTTTTACAGGGAGAAATTAATGTAAACAAAGCCAAAAATAGCGTGCTTGCATTGCTTGCCGCAAGCATATTGACAGAGGAACAAGTCGTTCTTAAACAATGTCCAAAAATTTTGGACGTACATAGTATGATAAATCTTCTTACAAGCCTAAACGTCAGTTGCGTTTGGCAAGGCGACGACATTGTCATAGACAGTTCTAACATAAATAATTATGAAATAGCTTCAAGCTACGCCAAAGAAATTCGCAGTTCAATTTTTCTTATGGGTTCAATTTTAGGTAGAATTAAAAAAGTTAAGGCGGTGTTTCCGGGTGGTTGCGACATAGGGCTTAGACCTATTGACCTACACCTTAAAGGTTTGCGAGCCTTAAATATTCAAATTGAAGAATATGGCGGATATTTGTATTGCGACGGAGAAAACGCTGTCGGGGGAAATATTCATTTAGATTTTCCTAGCGTAGGAGCAACTGAAAATATTATTATGGCGGCGGTATTGAGCAAAGGCGAAACGGTAATTAGCAACGTTGCAAAAGAACCCGAGATTGTTTCTTTACAAGAATTTCTTCAATCAATGGGCGCAAAAATAAGCGGAGCAGGCACAAGCGTAATACGTATTAGCGGAGTAGACAAATTGCACGGCGTAGAATATACGCCCATTAGCGACCGAATTGTAGCTAGCACCTATTTACTCGCCGGAGCTATCACAGGCGGAGATATAACCGTTAAACAGTGCAATCCGCAAGATATGTTGGCGTTAATTAGTAAAATTGACAAAACTTGTGGCGTTGTTAGCTTAGGCAAAGATTGGGTTAGGCTAGTTTCCTACGACCGACCAAATAGTATAAAACTTGTTGAAACACAACCTTTTCCGGGCTTTCCAACCGATTTACAAGCTCAAATTCTTGCAGTTCAAACTATTTCTAAGGGCGCAAGTATGGTGGTTGAAAATATGTTTGAAACACGCTACAAGCACGTCACCGAATTGACTAAAATGGGAGCTGATATTGTAGTGAGAGATAGAACTGCGCTTATTAGAGGAGTTGACAGACTTAGCGGAGCAGACGTGTACGCCCAAGATTTACGTGGCGGAGCGGCGCTTGTGCTTGCCGGGCTTAGAGCCGAAGGGCAAACCACAGTCAATGATATTAAGCATATTGATCGAGGGTATTATCTATTTGAAGAAGCTCTTAAAAGTTTTGGCGCAGACATAATTAGAGTGTAAAACCTTAACTAATTTTGTTTTAATCGTCTTTTTGCCGTTAAAATAATTATTATCTTAAAATCGCCATAAATAAGGCGATTTTTTAATTTGTTTGTATTGACTTATTGATATATTTTATATATAATTATCACCAATAGACATCGCTAGGTAGGGTTATGAGAAAAAGAATGTTAGTTATATTTTCTATATTGCTTGTGATTGTAATTATCGTAGTGCTTAGCAGTACGGTGTTTACAGTGCAGTCGTCAAATATATGTTTTTATAATGAAGACGGTTCGCTTTCAACCACTCCGCAAGAACTCGTTTCAAGCGATTTATCTAGTAGCATTAGAGGAAAAAGTATTTTCTTTTTTAGCGAAAGCAAAGCCATAGAAGCTATTCAAAGCGACCCAGAGCTAAATCAATATTTTGTTGTCGACGTGGTTAGACATTTTCCAAATAGCGTCACCATTCATTTAGCCAAACGCAATCCTATCTTTGTGCTTAGAAAAGAAGGTAAAAATTATTTACTCGACACCTTTGGCGTTGTAATTGCATTGATAGACGATGCAAGCGGATATGTCGACATAACCGACGACTTTTCGGCTTATGCGATAAATCTTATCGTTGGTCAAAGCGTAACTTGGGCAAACGTAGAAACCGGCAATCAATACAAATATATTAGTTGCGTTGCGTCGACGGTATGGAGATTTTACTACAATTTTTCCTCGATCAATACTATTATTAAAGGATTTAAATTTGATAAAGATAGATTGACTATTTTTACTAGAACGGGCGCAGAAATAGTAATTTTAACCCCGGGCGAACAGCTCGAAACAAAATGTATACTAGCGTTTAGCGTGTACGCAAGTGAAAAAGAAGATAACACAACCGAAAAAACCATAATTATGGTAGACCAAAAAAATAGAGTATCAACAGCAAATAAATAGGAAACAACTTATGAAAAATGATTATATTGCAATTTTAGACTATGGTTCAAGCAAAATTACTTGCTTTGTAGGCTCGCCTTCCCAAGAAGGATTTGTTATAAATACAATAGGGCAAAGCAAATATAGCGGTTACTCTAACGGCGAATGGTACGAACCTGAGAAACTTGCTCAGGCGACTTCTTTTGCCATCAAACAAGCCGAACAAAACTTAGGCGAACGCATTAAAAATGTGTTTGTCGGCGTTGCCGGAGAATTTGTATCTGTAATTGCAGGCGAGGCTAGTCTAGCTTTTCACACCAACAAAAAAGTTACCAAAGACGATATATCCGAGATTTTTAGCCGAGCTAATATCTACCGAGAGGCAAAAGGGTATACCGCAATTAGTCGGTCGTCCATATACTTTCTAATTAACGATACTTTGCGTACGGTAGACCCTATTGGCAAAGTCGCAAATAAATTGACCGGACTAGTATCTTTCATATTTGCTAGCGATGTTTTTTGCGATAAAGTATCTAAGGCTCTATCAAGCTTAGGCGTAAATGTAACCGAATTTATTTCAAGTAATCTTGCGGAAGCGTTATACCTTGTCGAGCCTGCTATAAGAGACGACTTTGCCGTTTTAATAGACATAGGATATATCAGCAGTAGCGTAATGCTAATTGGCGGTGACGGATTGGTATTTATGAAGTCATTTTCACTTGGTAGCGGACATATTATAGGCGATTTATTACAAGTTCTCAATATTGCTTTTCCTGTTGCCGAACAACTATATTCTGGCATAAATCTTAATCTCGAATTTACTAAAACCGATATGTACAAGCTTAAAAGCGGAGTTGAGGTTGAAGCTAATAAGGCAAGCGATATTGTACGAGCAAGAATAGAAGATATTAGCGATTACATAGTTAAATGTTTTGTAGAATGCGAATTTGAAATTCCAGCTACTACGCCGGTTTATTTAACAGGAGGCGGACTTACCTATGTTAAAGGCGCTCACGAATACTTAGGCAAACAATTAAACAAAAATATTAAAATAATTACTTCTGCCAATTCTTTGACAAATAGGCACGAATTTACTTCGTCTTATGGTTTACTTGATTTGGCAATTAAACAGCAAAAACCTAAAAAGAAAGGTTTGTTTGCTAAGTTATTCTCATAGGAGGGGAAGAATATGTTTGAGGACAACAATATAAGTTATGAAAAGCGTGAAGGCGGTACATACGTTGCAAGCATTAAGGTGTTTGGCATAGGCGGTGGCGGTAATAATGCGGTAAATCGTATGATACAAGCTAACATTAAAAGCGCAGAATTTTACGCTATTAATACTGATAAACAAGCGTTATATATGTCTTTGGTCAAAGAACCCGACCATAGAATTCAAATAGGCAGTACTTTAACTCGTGGTTTAGGCGCAGGCGCAGACCCCGAAATAGGTAGAGCCGCCGCAGAAGAAAACAAAGAAGCGATAGCCGAACTACTTAAAAATACCGACTTATTATTTATTACAGCCGGTATGGGCGGTGGCACAGGCACAGGCGCAGCCCCCGTAATTGCCGCAATCGCTAAGGAACTAGGTATTTTAACAATTGCCGTTGTAACTAAACCCTTTGCTTTTGAAGGTAACACAAGAATGAAAAATGCCGAACTTGGCATAGCTAATCTTCGCAAATGCGTGGATACTATTGTTATAATTCCTAACGACAAACTAATTACAAGTTTTTCTAGGGATATTACAGTAGTTGAGGCATTCAAAAGGGCAGACGATGTGTTAAGACAAGGCATAAGCGGTATTTCGGACCTTATAGTTTACCCCGCTATGATTAATCTTGACTTTGCCGACGTTAAGACGGTAATGCACAATCGTGGTATGGCGCACATGGGGTTAGGCATAGGAAAAGGTCCTAATAAGACGGTAGACGCAATTAAGCAAGCTGTTTTTAGCCCTCTACTTGAAACAACTATCGAAGGTAGCACGGGTTTAATTATAAATATCACAGGCGGAGAAGACTTAAAAATTTATGAAGTTTACGAGGGAGTTAAACTCGTTCGTGATGTCGTAGATCCAACGGCTTCCTTAATATTCGGCGCAGATATTAGAGAAAATATGACAGGCGAAGTTCAAGTTACGATTATTGCAACTGGGTTTGACGCTAAAAATACTCTTAAATCTAAGCCCAACGCCTTCTTTAATGAAAAAGTTGTTACAAACGCAGATAATGCCTCGCCCTCGACAAAAGATTTATACGGGACAAAGCTTACAAGCGTATACAACACAACCGAGGGCGATAAAGAACAACCGTTAACTCCCAAAGCCAAAGCTGTGGCAACTACCGTTCCCGAAGGAATTATTAGGGTTGAAGACGATAGTAGCATACCGGCATTTTTAAGAAAATTAAAGAGGTAACAACTATGAGAACATTTATTTCACAAATATATCAAGACTTTTCTAAATTTGACAATAAGCAGGTAACCGTTTGCGGTTGGGCTAGAACAATTCGTGACCTTAAAGCGTTTGGTTTTATTGAGCTTAACGACGGTACTTGTTTAAAAAGCGTACAAATAGTATTTGAAAAAGATATCTTAACAAACTTTGACGAGATTACTAGCCAAAACGTTGGTTGTGCGCTAGCCATTGACGGCATTGTTGTATTAACTCCCGATAAGCCTCAACCTTTTGAAATAAAGGCTAATGAGATTAGCGTAGAAGGCAAATCTTGCCCAGAATATCCTATGCAAAAAAAGAGACACAGCATTGAATTTTTGCGTGAAGTTGCGCATTTAAGACCACGCACAAACTTATTTAACGCCATTATGAGAGTTCGCTCTAAGGCAGCGTTTGCCATTCACTCTTTCTTTGACAGCAGACAATTTGTATATGTTCATACGCCCATTGTAACGTGTAGCGATTGCGAAGGCGCAGGCGAGATGTTCCAAATTACTACGCTAGATATAGACAATCCGCCAAAACTTGCAAACGGCAAAACCGATTACACCCAAGACTTCTTTGGCAAAAAGGCAAGCTTGACCGTATCGGGACAACTTAACGTAGAAACTTACGCTATGGCGTTTTCTAATGTTTACACTTTTGGACCAACGTTTAGAGCCGAACACAGTAATACTCAACGTCACTCCGCCGAATTTTGGCAGATTGAACCCGAGATTGCTTTTGCCGACCTTAACGACGATATGCAACTTGCCGAAGATATGATTAAATATGTTATTAAGTATGTTCTTACAAATTGCAAACAAGAGATGGACTTTTTCAACAGCTTTGTAGATAATACCTTACTAGCAAGACTAACTACGCTTGCTGACAGCGCATTTAAGCGTATGACTTACGACCAAGCGATAGAGATGTTACAACCTCATAACAGCGAATTTGATATGCCTATTAAGTGGGGCGTAGATATCGGCACAGAGCACGAAAGATACTTGACCGAGAAGATTATTAAAGGGCCAGTGTTTGTTACAAACTATCCTAAGGAAATTAAATCTTTCTATATGCGTCAAAACGACGACGGCAAGACCGTTGCGGCTATGGATATGTTAGTTCCCGGCGTAGGCGAGATGATAGGCGGTAGTCAACGAGAAGAACGCTTAGACAAGCTTCTTGAAAGAATGAAAGAACTTAATCTTAAAGAAGAAGACTATTGGTGGTATCTTGATTTAAGGAAATACGGCGGAAACAAACACGCAGGCTTTGGACTAGGTTTTGAAAGGCTTGTAATGTATCTAACGGCAACAAGCAATATTAGAGATGTTTTGCCTTTCCCACGCACAGTTAACAACGCTGAATTTTAATAAAAATGTAAATATACTTGTTTTAGTCAACAAAGTATATTATAATAAATACAAACATCAACGGAGGAATTAGATATGGTTTTTGAAAAAATTAAAAATTTGCTTGCTCAACAATTAAACATACCCGCCGAGAAGATTACTATGGAAAGCGATATTATTGCCGACTTAGGCGCAGATTCGCTTGACGTAGTCGAACTGCTTATGGCGCTTGAAGAAACATACAATATAGTAGTTCCGGACGAACTAGCTAATCAACTAAAAACAATTAGTTCGATTGTAGACTTTATCGAAAAGAATAAGAAATAAATCTTATTTATTTTTAAAACATAATTGTATTTTATCTTTACTCAAAAAGAACGTTTTAAAGCGTTCTTTTTTATTTAATTGTTAAGCGATAAAAATTAAAGACGATATACTATAAATTTATAAAAATATGTTTAAACTAGTAATCATACTTACAAAAAAGTAATGTCAAACTTAACCTTATAATATTTTTTAGCTATAAATAAAATATTTAGTTAAAATAAAATTGTTATTTTACCCTTTTCAATTAAAAAAATTATAGTTGCATATAATAGTTGTACGGGGGAAAATATATAATGTTTGAAGCGACAATTAACGCCACATACGCAAATAAAAATTATCTTGCATATATTAAAAGTCAATTAAAAGACAAAATAATAGCCGTAGAGGGTTTGCTTGAACAACAAGATATGCTTACAAGAAGTTATTTAAGCGTAGCGTGTAACGACGCTTTTGCTACGCAAATTAAAGATATTCTAAAAGATAGCGTTGCCGAAGCATTATCGCTAGGGTACAAAAATGAGTTTTTTAAAGAACAACTTAACATTAAAAAAAATACCTTTTTAACTAATACGCTTGTTAATATTATGAGCATATTTGACAATAATTTAGATAAAAAGGCTATTAAGCAAAGTATCAATTCGTTAAATAATTTGTCGCTTGAAGGTCTTTGCGATTTTAGACTTCAAAAGCTTAAAGGTAAGTGGGAAGAAATTATTAAACTAACTAACGCTTACGATATTATTCTTAATGACAAGGGCATTCTAACCGAATTTATTCTTTATTTAGCCCAAGCAGTGCCAACAACAAATAATAGTTTAACCTTAACTTTTACCCACGACGATTATTTGTTATTTTCGGATAAAAATAAATTGCTAGATAAACTTACCCTTTTTACTCAATGTACGCTTGAAGAAAGCATTATGTATAATATAATTTGCAACAAACCAAAAAGCGTAGTTGTCGTAGGTCAAATTGACAACCTAGACGCCGACTTTGTAATGTTGCTAAATTCGCTATGTATTGTTAAAAAAGTTGGCAGTTAGAATTTGCCTTTTAAGGTTAAAAACATTTGACAATCTAATATGTTTAGATTAAAATGTAATTAATTAATAACGTTATTAATTAAGACAAGTAAATAGAAATTGTTTTTGCAGAGAGTCAAACAATGGTGTGAGTTTGATAAAATTATTCTATTTGTACCACTTATTTAGACGTCGCTAACAGCCTAGCGTAAAAGGCTAATTGAGGTTAGTAACACTAACAAATTAAGGTGGAACCACGGCAATATGTCGTCCTTATTGAGATAACACTCGGTAAGGACTTTTTTTATCGGGTTAAGCGACATTTTTAAAACTTGCTATTACTTATTACTTTAACTAAGTTTTATTAAAGACAAATAGCCAAATTATTTTAAATAACAAATTTGATAAAATAAATAAATACCGTAATATTTTTAGCATAAATAAAATTAAGACAATCATAGCTAAATAAATTTAAAAATAAATATATTGGAGGATAAAAATGATTAAAATAACTTTTCCCGACGGAAAAAGTAGGGAATACGACGCTTGTAAGGCTGGCGAAATTGTAAAAAGTCTTAGTCAAGGTTTATACAAAAATGCTGTTTGCGTAGAACACAATGGTAAGTTGCTTGACCTTGAAAGTATAATAGACACCGACGGCAATTTTAAGGTTTATACTTTTGAAGACGACATAGGCAAAGACGTTTATCACCACACTACTTCTCATATTATGGCGCAAGCTGTAAAAAGGCTGTATCCTACGGCAAAGGTTGCAATCGGCCCTTCGATTAAGAATGGTTTTTATTACGATATTGAGTTTGACCACGAGATAACGCAAGAAGATTTACCAAAAATCGAGGCGGAAATGGCAAAGATTGTAAAAGAAGACCTACCTCTTGTTAGACACGAGGTTAGCAAGCCTGACGCAATCGAAATGTTTGGCAAAGAACACGAAGATTACAAAGTATTGTTACTTAACGACCTTGATGTTGCTAGCGTTTCAACTTATACGCAGGGCGAATATACCGATATGTGTAGAGGACCGCATTTGTCAAGTACCGGAAAGGTAAAAGCTTTTAAATTACTTTCTCTTGCCGGCGCTTACTGGCGTGGAAACGTCAACAATAAAATGCTTAGCCGTATCTATGGCACGTCTTTTGACAAAAAAGCCGACCTAGATAGTTATATTAATATGCTTGAAGAAGCAAAAAAGAGAGACCACCGCAAACTCGGCAAAGAACTTGAATTGTACGATATTTACGAAGAAGGTCCGGGTTTTCCGTTCTTCTTACCTAAGGGTATGCTTCTTAGAAATCTACTTGTAGACTTTTGGCGTCAAGAGCACCGAAAAGCAGGCTACAAAGAGATAAGCACTCCGTTAATTCTTAATAAAGAGTTGTGGCTAAGGTCGGGGCACTGGGACCATTACAAAGACAATATGTACACTCTAAAAATTGACGAACAAGATTATGCGGTTAAGCCTATGAACTGTCCGGGTTGTATGTTGGTTTATAAACATAAACCTCGTTCTTATAGAGATTTGCCCGAAAGAATAGCCGAAATGGGCGTCGTTCACCGTCACGAATTGTCAGGCGCATTACACGGACTTATGAGGGTAAGATGCTTTACGCAAGACGATGCGCACTTATTTATGACAGAGGAACAAATTGTTGACGAGCTTATGGGCGTAGTCAACCTAATTGACCGCATTTATGGCGTATTTGGTTTCCATTATAAAATGGAAGTTTCGACAAAACCCGAAAATTCTATGGGTACTGACGAACAATGGGAAACAGCTACAAATATGTTAATCGAAGCGCTAAATAGACTTGGCAAGGGTTACAAAATTAACGAAGGCGACGGCGCATTCTATGGCCCGAAGATTGACTTTCACCTTGAAGATAGTCTTGGGCGTACTTGGCAATGCGGTACGGTTCAACTCGACTTTCAAATGCCAGAAAGATTTGACCTAACTTATATTGGCGCAGACGGCGAAAAGCACCGTCCGGTTATGATTCACCGCACAGCCTTAGGCAGTATCGAAAGATTTATAGCCATTATAACCGAACACTTTGCCGGCGCATTTCCAACTTGGCTAGCGCCTACGCAAGTAATAGTTTTACCAATAAGCGAAAACACCGTAGAATATGCAAAGCAAGTTGCAAAACAGCTTGAAGAAGCCGACATTCGAGTAGAAACAGACCTACGCAACGAAAAGATAGGCTATCGTATTCGTGAAGCTCAACTTCAAAAAGTTCCATATATGCTAGTAGTTGGCGACAAGGAGTCGCAAGATGGCGTTGTTGCAGTTAGACAAAGAAAGAAAGGCGACCTCGGCGTAAGCTCGATAAGCGACTTTATTAAACTTATCAAAGAAGAAGTAGCTAGCAAAATAATGTAGCAACCTTAAAATAATTATTATTTTTAACTTATGTAGCAAAACGGTTGACAATAATCAGCCGTTTTGTTATATTATACGAACAAAGAAGAAATACCATTTCTCACCAACCGACAAACGTTGTTTGGTTATTCAATAAGACTTTTACAAGAGATTATTCTTGTATGACTTATAAGATGTGGTATTTTGCCACATTTTTTTTATGGAGGTTTACCACTATTAACGAACTTCAAATTAATGACCAAATTAGAGAAAAAGAAGTACGCCTTATCGCTTCAAACGGAGCGCAACTTGGCATTGTGACACGCTTTAAAGCGCAACAGCTCGCCGAAGAAGAAGGGCTAGACTTGGTTATGATTTCACCCAAAGCAGTTCCGCCTGTTTGTAAAATTTTAGATTACAGCAAATACAAATACGAACAATCTAAAAAAGACAAAGAGATGCGTAAGAATCAAAAAGTCACAGAATTAAAAATAATCTGGCTGTCAATGACCATTAGCGAAGCAGATATGCAAACTAAGGCAAAAGCGGCGCAAAGGTGGCTAGTAGAGGGCGACAAGGTTAAAGTTTCGCTTAAAATGATAGGCAGACAGCAAGCCTACACGCTTCGTGCAATAGAAGTAGTTAAAAAGTTTTACCAAATTCTTTCACCGGTATCTAAGATTGAGAAAATCCCGCTTGCCGAAGGTAGAAACGTAACTATGGTATTAGCCCCGCTTACAAGTAAATAATAGAACAATATGGAGGAAATAAATAATGCCTAAACAAAAAACACACAGCGCATCTAAAAAAAGATTTAAAGTACTTAAATCCGGCAAAGTCAAGAGAGCGCAATGTAACAAAAACCACAAATTAACCAAAAAGACAACCAAAAGAACTCGTAATCTTCGTGGAACGGCTTATGTAGATAAGATTCAAGCTAATACCATCAAGAAAATGATGCCGTACTAATAGGGAGGTAACACAAAATGAGAATTAAACGCGCAGTTAATGCGGTTAAGAAACGTAGAAAAATATTAAAATTAACAAAAGGTTATTTTGGCGCTAAGTCCAAAAATTATAGAGTAGCTCGTCAAGCCTTTATGAAGTCAGGTAACTATGCATATATTGGTAGAAGACTTCGCAAAAGAGATATGCGAGGACTATGGATTGCTCGTATTAACGCCGGCGCAAGAGTAAACGGACTGTCTTACAGCAAGTTTATGCACGGTCTTAAAGTAGCTAACATTGACCTCAACCGCAAAGTACTTTCCGATATGGCGATAAGCGACGCAAAAGCTTTTAGTGCGCTTGCAGAAATTGTTAAGACTTCACTTACTAGTAAATAACAAGAAAATCAAGCCTTGTCGTATATCGATAAGGCTTTTTTATTAAAATGATAGAGTCAAAGAACAACCAAATAATTAGCTTTACACGCAAATTATTGCAAAAAAAATATCGCAAAGAAAGCGGTCTTTATCTTGTCGAAGGGCGTAAACTTGTAGAAGAAGCTATTAGACTTAATCTTGTCGAATATATCGTAACGTCTAGCCAAACTCAAATACAGTTTGACAAGGTCTATACCGTAGCCGACAATGTTTTTTCAACGCTTACCGATACAATTAACAGTCAAGGCGTAATCGCCGTTGTTAAAATGCCCACAAACGACTTATGCGTTCCGCAAAGCAGTTGCCTTATACTTGAAAAAATTCAAGATGCGGGCAATCTCGGGACTATTATGCGTACGGCGGTAGCTACCGGCTACAATGATATTTTTTTAATAGATTGCGTTGACGCATATAGCCCTAAGGTAATACGTTCGGCGAGTTCGGCGCATTTCTTCACGCATATTTATTCTGTCGACTTAGAAACAGTATATTCCTTATTACATTCGACGCACAAATTTATTTGCGCAGATATGAAAGGGGAGAATATCTTTAACTATACGCAAAGTATACCGCTTCACGCTCTTATTATAGGCAATGAAGGCAACGGAATAAGCGATAAAGCTAGACAACTTAGCGATTTGACACTGTCGCTACCTATGAAAAATAATCTCGAATCTCTCAATGCCGGAGTATCGGCAGGAGTTTTGATGTATATATTAAGTAATAAATAATGGAGGTAAAATATGTCAGGACATAGTAAATGGAATAATATCAAAGGCAAAAAAGGCAAGAGCGACGCCGCAAGGTCTAAAATTTTTACAAAAATCGGTAGAGAAATAGCCGTAGCTGTCCGCAGTGGCGGTAGCGACCCCGATACAAACAGTTCGTTATACAACATAATCGCTAAGGCGAAAATGTCTAATATGCCTAACGACAATATATCTCGCAGTATCAAAAAAGCCTCGGGAGAACTCGGTAACGTGGTTTACGAATCAATTATCTACGAAGGTTATGGTATCGGTGGAAGCGCAGTGATATTAGAGTGCTTAACCGACAATAAAAATCGTACGGCAGGCGATATTCGTTCGCATTTTGAAAAATATGGCGGTTCGCTAGGCACAAGCAACTGCGTATCTTTTATGTTTGAACGCAAAGGCGTAATCGTAGTCGAAAGGCTTGAAGGGCAAACCGAAGATAGTTGGTTTGAGCTTGCCTTAGAATGTGGCGCAGACGATGTTATGGTAGAGGACGAAGAAGTTTTAATGTATACTACTCCGCAAGCGTTTGATAACGTTCGCAACAATTTAACCGATAAAAAAGTTGTATTAATTTCAGCTTCGGTTGATTGGATACCTAACAATACAATAATTCTTGCTCCCGACCAGCTTGTAAGATTTAACAAAATGATTGATATAATGGAAGACAACGACGACGTACAGAATGTTTACCACAACGTCGAATTGCCGGAAGTTGAAGAAGAATAGATTAGTCTTTTTTAAACTGCCTATAAAGGCAGTTTTTTTGTTTCAAACATTTTTTGTTGACTATTTTGCTTAATACATTTATTATATAGGTACTAGGAGAATAAATGAAAATACTTGGTATTGACCCCGGTCTAGCTACGATAGGCTATGGAGTAATTGAAAGGCTTGATAAAATTGATAAAGTTTTAGATTATGGCGTTATTCTTACGCCCAAAGAAGAAACTTTGCCCGTTAGACTTGCTATGATTTACGATAATGTAACTAAATTAATTATAACTCACAAGCCCGATTGCGTAGCCGTTGAAGAATTGTTTTTTTATAAGAATATTACAACCGGTATTAGCGTCGCCGAAGCTAGGGGCGCTATACTTACCGCTGTCGTAAGAGAATGTGGCAAATTGTACGAATACACGCCTCTACAAATTAAAATGGCTCTAACCGGATACGGACGAGCCGACAAAAATCAAATTCAACAAATGGTTAAGCTAATACTTAAATTAGACAAAATTCCTAAGCCCGACGACGCCGCAGACGCTCTTGCCGTTGCGCTTACCCACCTTAATTCGGGTAGACTAGGCGAAGAAAGTTACATAAAATAGTAAAATCAAGTATTTAATTATAAAAATAGTAAAATTAGAAACTAAATTTGGAAAAATTAATCGGCTAGATTTATTAATAATATAGCTATATGATAAATTAAATACTAAATGTTTAATTAAAATAATGAGGTAATATGTTATATTTTATTTGTGGTAAAATTGTAGAAATTGAAGATACCGCCGTAATTATCGAGAATAACGGCATAGGGTATCGACTATTAGTTTCAAAAAACACTACACGCAAACTCAGCGTCGGTAAAGAAACGCAATTATATTGCCATCTTCAAGTTAGGGAAGATTGCCTTGTTTTATATGGTTTTAGCGATTTAGCCGAAAAGAATTTATTTAGTCAATTAACCAGCGTTTCGGGCATAGGCCCTAAAAATGCTCTTAATATTTTAAGCGGTATGCCACTTAACAAAATTATGGTAGCTATTGTTACTAGCGACACTTCAACTTTGTGTTCGATTAAAGGCCTAGGCAAAAAAACCGCTGAAAGAGTTATACTCGAACTAAGAGAAAAATTACAAATCGACAAACCTTTGCTTAAAGAACTACATTCAAATGAGGAAGAAGAAGTAATAAGCGTGTTGAAATCTTTGGGAATAAGCAAAAATGACGCTAGCGAAAGAATTAGATTAGCCAAAGAGAATGGCTTTGTGACAACCGAAGAAATTTTAAATTACTGTCTAAAAAATTCTTAATTTTCAATAATAAGTTATTATTGAGATTAGAACAAAAAATTTGTTAAAGGAAAAAATATGGACGAACTGATTAAAAGCACAATAGATGTTCAAGAAATTGAGAGCGAGAATGTTTTAAGACCCAAAAGTATGACAAATTATATTGGGCAAGACTCGCTCAAAGAGAAATTATCTATCTATATCGAGGCGGCAAAAAGTCGTAACGAACAGCTCGACCATTGTCTTTTCTATGGTCCTGCGGGGCTAGGCAAGACTACGCTAGCCCACATAATTGCCGGCCTTATAAATACTCGAATTACTATTACAAGCGGTCCTGCTATCGAAAGACCGGCTGATTTAGCCGCTCTACTTACTAACCTATCGCAAAATGAAGTTTTATTTATAGATGAAATACATCGGCTCAACCATTCGGTAGAAGAAATTCTTTATCCCGCTATGGAAGACTATGCGCTAGATTTTATGATTGGAAAAGGTCCAAGCGCAAGAAGCGTAAGGCTTCCATTATCCAAATTTACTTTAATTGGCGCTACTACAAAAGTTGGTATGCTTTCTCAACCGCTTAGAGATAGGTTTGGCATAAGAGCTAAACTTGAAATGTATTCGGTCGAACAATTACAGCAAATTGTAGAGAACTCGGCAAAAATTTTAAATATCAATATTGATAAAAATGCAGCTTGTCAAATAGCTTTGCGTAGTCGTGGAACGCCTAGAATAGCTAATAGACTGCTTAAAAGAGTGCGTGATTACGCCCAAGTTAAAGGCAACGGCTCGATTGACAATGTAATTACAAATTACGCTTTTTCTCAACTAGAAATAGACTCTTTGGGGCTTGATAATGTTGACAAATGCGTGCTTGAAACCATTATTGACAAATTTAACGGCGGTCCTGTTGGCATTGAAGCGTTAGCTTCGGCGTCAAACGAAGATATTACAACAATAGAGGACGTTTACGAACCCTATTTAATGCAGTTAGGTTTTATCGTTCGCACGCCAAGAGGCAGAATTTGTATGCCTAGCGCCTATGCTCATATTGGAAGGGCGCTCGACGCAAATGTAAATAAATTTATAAATTCGCAAATTGACCAAAAAGTTGAAGAAAATATTGATACAATAAAGAGTGATATAAATGAATAAATCTGATTTTTATTTTGATTTGCCCAAAGAATTAATAGCGCAAACGCCGATAGAACCTCGTGACCATTCTAGACTGCTTGTTTACGATAGGCAAACTAAGCAAATAGAGCATAAGCATTTTTACGACCTACCAAATTATTTGCGTAGCGGAGATGTTCTTGTAATAAATAATACTAAGGTTTTGCCTGCAAGAATTTATGGCAAACGCAAATTTAGCGAGGGCAAAGTTGAGTTTTTGCTACTCAAAAGACTAGATTATACGCATTATCAAGTGCTGACAAAACCCGGTAGAAGCACCAAAGTTGGCGACGAAGTAGTGTTTAGCGACGAACTTAGCGCTGTTGTAACCGACATTATCGAAGACGGAGTTCGCATAGTAGAATTTTCTTTTACAGGCGTATTTGAAGATATAATCGATAGGTTAGGACAAATGCCACTTCCGCCTTATATTACTGAAACGCTTAAAGACAATACTCGCTATAATACAGTTTACTCAAAATTGCTTGGTTCTTCGGCTGCGCCTACGGCTGGATTGCATTTTACTAACGAATTATTACAAAAAATTAAAGATTTAGGAGTAATTGTAGCCGAAGTATTACTTCACGTTGGGCTAGGCACATTTAGACCGCTTAAAGAAGAAAAAATTGAAGACCATTTAATGCACACCGAACATTATGAGATTACTCAGCAAACCGCCGATATAATCAATCTTGCAAAGGTTCAAGGGAGAAGGATTGTTTCCGTTGGCACTACTAGCACAAGAGTACTTGAAACGGTAGCCGACGAAAATGGTTTTGTAAAGGCAAGCAAAGGCGAAACAAGCATATTTATTTATCCGCCTTACAAATTTAAAGCTGTTTCGGCGCAAATTACAAATTTCCATTTACCCGAAAGCACGCTTATTATGTTAGTTTCGGCGCTATGCAGTAGAGAAGAAGTTTTAAATATTTACAAGGTTGCAATAGAAAATAAATATAGATTTTTTAGTTTCGGCGACGCTATGCTATTTATCTAACATTATAATTTTACAGTTTAGTTAGATAAGTTGAAGCAATACTCTAAGTTATTATAGGTTTTAAAGGAAAATATGACAAATTTTAGTTACAAAGTTATCAAACAATCAACCACAAGCGGAGCAAGAACGGGCGAATTTACTACGCCTCACGGAGTAATTCAAACGCCTATATTTATGCCGGTGGGAACAGCTGCAACGGTTAAAGCAATGCTACCTAGTACCCTTAATGATATAGGAACACAAATTTTGCTTTGCAACACTTATCACTTATATTTACGTCCGGGCGAACAAATAGTAAAAGACGGCGGAGGACTCCACAAATTTATGTGTTGGGATAAACCTATTCTTACCGATAGCGGTGGATTTCAAGTTTTTTCCCACGCAAAGACACGCCAAATTAATGAAGAAGGCGTTGTATTTAGTTCGCATATCGATGGTAGTAAACACTTGTTTACGCCTGAAAAAGTTATGCAAATTGAGAGCGACTTAGGCGCTGATATTATTATGGCTTTTGACGAATGTTCGCAGTACGGCATAGACCACCAAGAAGCTGAAAAAGCCAAAGATTTAACCCTTAGGTGGCTAGAACGTTGTGTAAATTCGCATAAAAATGAGAATCAAATGTTATTTCCTATAATTCAAGGCAATATGTATGAAGATTTGCGTATCGACAGCGTAAAAAAGACCATTCCTTACGCAAAATGTGGTATAGCTATCGGCGGTCTTTCGGTAGGCGAGCCTAGCGAAGTTATGTACAAAATGCTTGACGTCCTTCAACCTTATTATCCCGTTAATATGCCTAGATATTTAATGGGCGTAGGCACTCCCGATTACATTATCGAGGGCGTAAGGCGAGGCGTTGATATGTTTGACTGCGTTTTGCCTACAAGAATTGCCCGAAACGGCGCTTGTATGACCTCAAACGGGCAATTACAAATTAGAGACGCTATTTACAAAACCGATTATTCTCCGGTTGACAATGAGTGCGATTGTTATTGCTGTAAAAATTTTACACGTTCCTACATTAGACACTTAATAAATTGCGACGAAATTTTAGGGGCTATGTTACTTAGTATTCATAATATTTCTTTCTTACTTAATTTGACTAAAAATATAAGAAAAGCTATCAATGAAGACTGCTTTGAGGAATTTGCAGACAAATTTTACTCAAAATATTATACTAATTACAAAAAATAATTGCCAAATCATATTTCTTAGTATATACTAATAGAAATTGATTTATATTAAAGGAGTATATTATGTTATTAAATTTATTATCATTCTTAGCCGAAACTAAGCCCGAAAATAAAAATGGCTGGGTGACTTGGGTATTTCTAGGCGTTGTTGTTGTGTTAATGGTGGTTTTACTTATCGTTCCGCAACGCAAGCAAAAGAAACAACGTGAACAAATGGTAGCTAAGCTTAAAGTTGGTTCGTCAATTACAACTATCGGCGGTATTATTGGCACAGTGCTTGATATCAATGAAACAAATGGCGATATGGTAATTGAAACAGGTATTGACGGTTCTAAAACTACAATGAAAGTTGTAAAAGGCGCTCTTTACCAAGTTAATCCCGACGTAAGCGAAATCAACAAAGAGGGAGAACTTCCCAAGCAAGAAGACACAGTTGACGAGATAAAATAATTTAATTAGTTTTATTCATAAACAATCGAACCTCCACATAGTATTTACTATACTGTTTGGAGGTTTTCTTATGTCGCAGAATGTTATAAGTTGCAAACGCAATCTACTTAGCGAATCGTTAAAAGCAGGGTTGTTCTCCTTTATTATATGTACTTTTTTAGTATTGTTACTGGCTTTAATAGTTAAGTTAACACAAATGTCCTCAAACGCTTTGCCTATTATCAATCAAGTTATCAAAGGCGTAAGCGTAATAGCGGGTACTATTATTGGAATACGAGGTAGCAAAGGACTATATAAAGGGGCGCTTGGCGCAATTCTTTTCGTAATATTTACCACAATTATTTTTGCTTTACTAGGCGGTAAATTTGACTGGAAACAAATTGGGCTTGATGTAATTATGTGCGTGCTACTTGGCGGAGTCGTAGGCGCTATTCGTTCAAATAAGACAAGTAAAGAATAATATATCATAGGCGATTTACCCATTTAAATTTAATTTGTAGCAAGTTTACAAGGAAGATAAGCTTATCTTCCTTGTTTTTTTATGATAAATTTACCTAAAAAAGCTAGAAGAACGCAACAAAATCTTAAAATCAATTGACTTAATTGACATTTGATATTATACTTTACAAGTTAGTTATTTTATAAGCATTAAGGAGTAAACTTATGTCAAAAACAAAATCTGTTGTTCTTTTTACAATCATAATTGCAGTAATGTTGTTTTTAACTGTTTTTGCCGTGATACCCGAATTTCATATTGGCAGAAATATTTATCAATCGCCGATTACCGTACTTCCCAAAGGTCAAGATATTTACAAAGGTCTATACACCGATTTCAAAATCACTAGACCGGGTGGAATGACCGACGAAGCTT
Source organism: Clostridia bacterium (assembly GCA_036654455.1). Classification (NCBI taxonomy): domain Bacteria; kingdom Bacillati; phylum Bacillota; class Clostridia; species Clostridia bacterium. The sequence goes on from JAVVRZ010000001.1 coordinate 138,210, forward strand.
TCAATGAGTCAAAAGATAAGACTATATCTATACTTAGAAAAAGACTGGGAGATTATAACCTTAGCGACGCAATAATCTTGTCAAACGACGATGTTTATGCGATAAGACTGCCTACTTCGTTAAACGCTAAAATGGCAACCGGCGTTTTTGCGCAAAGAGGTTTGTTTGCTATTTCTACTACTGATAATCTTAACGACCCATCTAAAATAATAATATCTAATGCGCATTTATCTTCGATTGATACTGGGTTTTCCCAACAAGCAAATAAATTCTACATTTCCCTTAACCTTACAAAAGCAGGTAAAGCGGCAGTCGAGAGCGCCACAATGTTTGCTTCTTCGTCAAACAAAATTAATTTGACGCTTTTCCTTGATGGCGAGAAATTATATTCTGTGCCGGTCGAAGCGCCAATGTCGTATGATGTTTTAACTATTCCCTCAGATAACGAAGAGAATACCAAACTAATTAAGGCAGTATTGTCTTATGGAATTCTTCCTATAAGTTTGACTGTTGAAGAAGGCACGTTTATTGCTCCTGCGTTTGATACTGACGTTGTTATGTGGCTTATGATATCACTGGTTGTATTTATTGTTGCAATCTTTGTTTCACTATCCATCGTTTATGGCGTAGTCGGGCTAGCTAGCGCTTTATCCTTGGTAGTTTCTCTCTTAGCTACGCTTGCCTTATTAACTTTTGCTTACACTCCCGAATTTACTATAAGCGGAATTTTTGCCGTAGTATTTGGAATAGCCTTATTTACAGTTTGTTCGGTCAACTTCTTGCAAAAGACTAAGTCAATCGCTTTAACAATCGACGAACCCAATATGCAAAAGAGAATGTTTATCGCAACCGGTAGGGCAAGAAAACTTACCGATATGACAACGGTTAAAATTTGCAGTTTATGCGTTCTTTCCGCCGTTGTTTTAGCTTTCTTTGGTTACGGCACGTTTAGAATATTTGGCGTAGTCCTAGCCTATATGTCGCTTGCAACTTTGTTATGCAATTTGTTTGTAACAAGACCTCTTGCATACTTGCTTATCAATATTACAAACTGTCGCAAATGTCTGGCTCTACCTAAAAGCGAGGAGGTAAAATAATATGAAAAACAAATTAATTATCATTTCGGTTATATTTGCGCTTGTTATCATACTCGGCGTTGTTAGTATTTTTGTAACTGATATCGGCGGTATCGATTTTAGCAAAGGGAATAGCCTTGTTATTACAAATAAGCTATATAACGAACAAGGATTTGAAGATTATATCAAAAAATTAGACGCCGAATTTGCAACTTTGGGCGTAAAACCTCAATCTAAGCAATTATTAAACAACGCTTACGATGAAGTTTTGGGTGTTTCTTACGAATTCTACGCATTAAATCAAGAACAACTTAAAGCTATCGGTACTTCGGCTACTAACGACAACGTAATAGTTAAATCACTAGCTATTGACGGTAGCGCTAGCAAACAAAAATTAGTAATGGCTTCAATAGGCGTTGGCGTGTTATTAGTTATACAATTTTTATATTACCTAATATTTAATAAATCTACTAATGGCGTAAGAAGCGGACTTGTAGCTACTTGTTTAACTTTACTTGCTGTTATTTTTGCTTGCGGAATTGCCCTTACCCTTTGTCTAATCGGTATTAAATTTGCAGTTTTAACAGCTATGGGTATTTTTGGCGTAGCTTTTGTTAGCATTTTTACAAATGCCTACATTTTTTCAAAACTTAATATTATTGCAAAACAAAATGTAAAGAATGTTAGAGAGCATAAAGACCTTGTTTCTTATTCGCAGGCTATTGCAGAGAGCAGAACGCCTCTTACGGCTGTTTATATGTTCTTATCGGTTGCCTTAGTAATATTAGGCGCTATCGGTATGTTCTCGCTACTAAGCGTTGTTGTTACCGCTCTACTAGGAATTTATTTTGCCGGCGCAACAAGCTATATGTTTTTATTACCTCTTTGGGAAAAAAACCAAGCTAAATAAAACCTAACAATTATTACAGCCTACCTGCAACGGTTAGGCTGTTTTTTGGTATTTAAATGAAAAATAATTTTTGTCAAAAATGTGAATATAATCAACAAGATGTCGAATTCTTTTGTCAAAGGGGCGTAGATACAGCCTTTGCTAAGATTTTGTCATCTCGTGGCGTCGATTGCAAAAATTTTGACAAATTTTTTAATTTCGATTTTTCCAACTTTTACAATCCTTTTTTAATGAATAATATGGATAAAGCCGTCGAGCAAATCAAAGAGGTTATGCTTAACAACCAATCTATATTAATTTATGGCGATTATGACGCTGACGGAATTACCGCAAGTAGTATTTTAAAGTTATTTTTTGAAGATAATGGCGTTTATTGCAAGTGCATTATTCCTAGCAGAGCCGATGGATACGGACTTCACGTTGAAAATATTAGAGAGGCATTTGAAAAAACTCGTTATAATCTTGTAATCACGGTTGACTGTGGTATATCTAATAAGATTGAGGCAGGGCAAATACTTAGCGAATTTAATACAAAATTAATCATAACCGACCACCACGAATTGCCCGCTGAACTACCCGATTGTCTTTGTGTTAATCCAAAGATGGGCTATCCTTTCGCTAATCTATCCGGCGCAGGCGTTGCCTTTAAAATTGTTCAAGCCATAGCGGGAATTGAGGTCGCATCAACTTACGCCGACCTTGCCTGCGTAGGAACAATAGCCGATATGATGCCTCTTGTAGACGAGAATAGAGATATTGTAAAATTAGGACTTGCTAATTTTAATCACAAAGGATTAGTTATTCTATCTGCAAATTCTCAAAACAACAAAAATCAAGTGACCGCAAGCGATATCGCATTGAGAATTGCGCCAAAAATTAACGCTGCCGGTAGACTTGGCAATGTCGAACTTGCCTTAAATTTACTTTCAGACCGTCACTATATGAATAAAAATACGGCTGAAATGCTTACCGACCTTAACCAACAACGCAAAGATTTGTTAGAACAACTTTTGCAAAGCGCCGAAAGTAAAATAATTAAAGATGATTTTTTACAAGATAAACTAATATATATCTACGACGACAACTGGTGTAGCGGAATTCTTGGAATTGCCGCAAACAGATTTAAAGAACAATATAATATGCCTGCCGTCGTGCTTACAAAAGACGGCGACAACTACGTAGGCTCGGCTAGGGGAATTGACGGAGTCGATTTATTTGAGCTTTTTAATGCTAACAACAATTTATTGGTTAAATTTGGGGGACACAAGGCCTCAGTAGGTTTTACGGTAGCAAAAGAGAACTTATTTGCTTTACAAGATGCGCTTTCAACTGATTTGAATAAACTTAACGGCGAATTATTTAATCCTGTTTATTACTACGATTTGCCATTTGAGGATAGGTTTTTAAATAAAGATTTTATTGCCTTGCTCGACAGTATGCAACCTGTTTTTCCACGTGCAAACCCGGTATTTTGCTACACCGGTTACTGTAAATCAGCATCGTTATTTGGGCAAGATAAAAATCATTTAAAAATTACGCTTGACAACGGACTAGAACTTAAAGGTTTCTATAAATTTGCAAAGTTTTATACTCAACTTAACACTTCTTGTCAATGCGAAGTACTATTTTCGCTTGAAGAAGACAAATATAGCAAAACAACTTGCGGTATAATTATACAAATTAAGGTTAATAATTCACTATATTTTGACGATTTGTATGCTCAAAATTATATAATGCGTCTTGGTAATTCTAATAGTTTGCAATTAATTGATAAATCGCAAGTTGAAGAATTACTTAATGAAAATACAATAGCGGTTTTCAATTCTTATGTAGAATTTGAAGAGTATGCCAAAGAATTCGATTTTTCTAACTATTATTTAGATATTTTTGAACAAACTAATTTTTTTACTAAGTGCGTAATGATTTCGCCCGTAAACAACAACGTGCTTAAATATTATAAAAATGTTATTTGTTTTGGCAATTACAGTCAACTTTTCGCCAATTACGGTCAGGGCTACCTATATCAAAAAGTTACCCAAACTCCGCAATTTATTTCTCAAAAAATAGATAGGGATATATGTTTAGCAGTATTTAAAGCCTTAACAAAGGGCAGTAGGGCAAATTCTCTTAAAGAATACTATGATATTTCTCAATTTAGCGATATAACATATACGCAATTTTTGCTTGCGATAAAAGTTTTTTGCGAACTTGGACTAATTGATATTTTCCAACCTTTCAAAATAGCAATAGACAATGATAAAAAAGTAAACCTAACTAATTCTCAACTATACAACCATTTTAACCTAGTTTGATTTTTGTTGTATTTTTAGCTTTTTAGTGGTAAAATATTATTATGGACGATTTAAGAACAAAAGAATTAACTGAAAATTTAATTAGTAAGATAAATTACTACTATCCTAAGGACGAACAAACTATTATTGAGGCGCTTAAATTTGCTTCTGCGGCTCACGAAGGTCAGTTGAGAGCTAGCGGTTCTCCTTATATTAGTCACCCCATACAAGTTGCCGATATTTTAATCGATTTAGGGTTAGATTCGGCTACTATTTGCGCTGCGCTTCTTCACGATACGCTTGAAGACACCGAAGTAACCGACGCAATGTTGCGTGAAAAATTCGGCGACACAATAGGCGACCTTGTGCAAGGGTTGACCAAACTTGCAAAAATTCACTTTGACACAATCGAGCAAGAACAAGCTGAAAATATTCGCAAAATGTTTTTCGCTATGGCAAAAGATATAAGAGTGCTTATAATTAAGCTTGCCGATAGATTGCATAATATGCGTTCGCTAAGTTACCTTTCAAAAGACCGTCAGCTTGCAATGGCGAGAGAAACTATCGAGCTTTACGCTCCGCTTGCTGGTCGTCTTGGTATTTCTCCAATTAAGTGTGAGTTAGAAGACTTGTGCTTGAAATATCTTGACAACCCAATGTATGAGTATTTGTCAAAAAATATTGCGCAAACCAAAGTCGAAAGGCAAGAAATGGTTGATGCAATATTAATTGAGCTTAGAGAAATTGTAAAAGACGCTGAAATTCCCGACGCTGAAATATCGGGTCGCACAAAGCACTTTTATAGCATATACAAAAAAATGAAAAATCAACATAAGACGTTAGACCAAATTTACGACCTAACTGCCGTACGTATTATTGTTGATTCGGTTAAAGACTGTTTTACCGTACTAGGTTCTATCCACGCTAAGTGGAAACCTATTCCCGGTCGCTTTAAAGACTATATTGCCGTTCCAAAGCCTAACAGATATCAATCTTTGCACACAACAGTTATAACTAATTTTGGCGTGCCTATCGAAATTCAAATTCGTACTTACGAGATGCATAAAATTGCCGAATATGGTATTGCTGCGCACTGGAAATATAAAGAGGGTGTAACTGGGGACACTCCGCTAGACGACAAACTTCAATGGATAAAAGAATTTTTGGCTTACGAACCCGATGTAAATAGTCACGAATTTCTTGATATTATTAAAAAAGATATTTCAATTAGCAACGAAATATATGTCTTTACCCCTAAGGGTGACGTACGAGCCTTAAAAGCAGGTTCTTCTGCGCTTGACTTTGCCTACGCTATTCACAGCGAAGTCGGCAATCATTGTGTTGGCGTTAAGGTCAACTCTAAAATTGTTCCGCTTGCAACAACATTAATAACCGGCGACGTTGTCGAAGTATTAATCAATCAATCTAGCAAAGGGCCGTCAAGAGATTGGCTAAAAATTGTAAAAACGTCTTCGGCAAAAGTTAAGATAAGACAATTTTTCAAACGAGAACTTAAAGACGAATATATCAAAGCCGGCAAGCAAATGCTTGAAAAAGAGGCTAAACATAAAAATTTAACGCTTTCGCAACTTCTTACCGACGAAGCGGTCAAGGCCGTTTGCGACCGATATATGTACAATAATCTTGAAGAAATGTACGCTTCGGTAGGCTATGGGGGTATTCTTGTCAGCCAAATTATGCTTAAACTCATATCGGCAAATAAGCAATTAGGCAAAATTGAAGAAGCCGTAACCAAATCAAAGTCTACGCCGTCAAAAGATAACGCAATTACTATTAAAGGTCACGATGACTTGCTTGTTAGATTCTCCGGCTGTTGTTCTCCCGTACCGGGCGACGAAATTATCGGGTATATTTCTAGGGGTAGGGGGGTTTGTATTCACCGCAAGGACTGCGTTTCCCTTAAAAGCTTAGAGCAAGTTCGTTTAATAGAAGCGGAATGGACATCGCTAAGCGCAAACGCAACTTTTTCTGTTGATATTCAAATAGTTGCCGAGAGCCGTAGTGAAATTTTTGCCGACATAACAAAAATGGTTTCCGCCGAACAACTACCGCTACTTGCAATCAATGCAAGACGGGACAAGAACCATAACGCTATCGCTATAATTACAGTTGAAGTAACTAATCAACAACAAATCGCTCATTTAATAGAAAGGCTTAAATCTTTGCCTAGTATTATAAATGTGTTTAGAACTACTAAATAATTTGGAGAAAAACTATGCTGACTATTTGTAAACAAATCGGCGTTATAGGCACAAATTGCTACGTTGTAGTCGACCAAGAAACTAAAACTTGCTTGATTATTGATTGCGCTTATGATGGTAAAGAGATTGAAAATTACATACTGCAAAATAATCTTATTCCGCTTGCTTTTTTGCTCACTCACGGACACTTTGACCATTGTGGCGGAGTAGAAAATATCTTAAAAGAATTTAAACTTCCCGTATATTGTCATATAGAAGACGCCGAAATTGCTCGCAAGGCAGGGTCTAATCGTTGGGGCGCTCCAAGCTGTGATTGCTATGTTACTAACCCGATAAGCGACCAAACAAGCCTTAAAATAGGGTGTTTTGACATTAAAATTTTGCATACTCCGGGTCATACGCAAGGCAGTGTTTGTTATTTTATAGAAGACGGTATGTTTTCGGGCGATACTCTTTTTGCAGGCGACGTTGGTAGAACCGACCTTGCCGGCGGTAGCGGTATCGAGCAACATAAATCTATGCAAAAAATTAAACAAATTAAGCAAGACTATAAACTTTTTCCCGGACACGAAGAAAGTTCGACTCTTAGTTACGAACAAACGCATAACGAATATTTGTTGAGGTAAAATGGAACTTTATACAACTAACTTAGGCTTTGCAAGCGACTTAATTGATGTTGCAAAGCTTTTTATTATTAATACTGAAATTAAAAATACCGACAATTTGTCGGCGGACATTGTTCATAAGTCGAATATATCCAATTTTATTTTAACTAATCAATGTTTTTATAAGCAATTTAGTTTTTCTAATACCATAGCGATTGATAAAAAATGGAACTTACTCGAACAAAAGCGTTACGCAAAGCGTTATGCCAAACTTTCGGTATATTTTTGTCTTAAACAAGCCTATGATAAATCTTTGCCGTGGGGGAGTTTGACGGGAATTCGTCCTTCTAAACTTGCCCAAGAAATTATTGATAGAGAAGAAGGCGACTTCGCCAAACTTTTTGGCAATCTTTTTGATGTTTCTCAACCAAAAATTCAATTAATTAGCGATATTTTAGCTAATCAAAATGGTTTAAAACAGCTAGACGACAACGTCGTTGACTTCTATGTAAATATTCCTTTTTGTACAAGTCGTTGTAGCTATTGTTCATTTACTAGCGGAGTAATTAGTTCGTTACGCCAATTTGTCGAACCTTATGTCGATAAATTGTGTACTGAAATTGCTATTTTTATAGAAATGTGTAAACAAAAAGGCAAAAAAATTAAAAATATCTATTTTGGAGGCGGAACGCCGACTTCTTTAAGTTGCGCCGAATTAGAAAAAATTATAAAGCTGTTTAAACCTAACGGAGAATTTACCGTCGAAGCTGGACGACCTGACACAATAGATAACGATAAACTGGCTATGCTAGCAAATTATGGAGTTAATAGAATATCAATTAATCCGCAAACTTTTAACCAATCAACGCTTGATTTGGTTGGTCGTAGGCATAGCGTATTAGACATTTATCAAAAATATAATCTTGCAAGCAAATATAATTTTATTATTAATATGGACTTAATCGCCGGACTTCCGCAAGAAAATCTTATAATGTTTGAAAATTCTATAAAACAAACCTTAAACCTTTCTCCGCACAATATAACCGTACATAGTCTAGCGCTTAAAAAAGGTAGCGAACTTAAAAACAATGCCCAAGTTAGCGACCAAAAAGTTGTAGCCGATATGGTAGATTATTCTCAAAGTCAATTGTATAAGGCTAATTATTCGCCTTATTATATGTACCGACAAAAATACGTAAGCGAAAGTCTAGAAAACGTTGGGTTTTGCAAAAATAACACCCAATGTCTATATAATATTGATATTATGGAAGAAACAACCTCGATTGTAGCTTGCGGTTGTAACGCTATAAGCAAACGAGTTTTCGTTGGTCAAAACCGCATTGAAAGACAGGCAAACGCCAAAGATATCGTCACTTATTTAAATGATTTTGATAGATTTATTTCACAAAAACAAAAATTATTTGATTAAATTTTCATAAATTAAATGTAATTAGCAAAAATAAATATTATTCATAACTATTAAAATGCGTCTCATTAATTTAACATATTTTTCAATATGTATAACTTCTTGGGGCGCATTTCGAATATAGTCATTTACATTAAATTAACAATTAAATTATCAAAAGATTTAATCTTACCAAATTGAACAATATAAATAATGCAATAGGGGTATCAAAATTTTAAACATATAACTTATTAATAAAATATTAAATATAACAAGAGCAAATATTGTAAATAAATACGCTAAAATACAATATTTAAAATATACAATATATTTACAAAATAAAAAAACACAAGAAATGCTCTTGTGTTTTGGTGGGAAGAGGTGGATTCGAACCACCGTAGCAACTTGCAACAGATTTACAGTCTGCCCCCTTTGGCCGCTCGGGAATCTTCCCAAATTGTAAAATATTTGTGTGTAGTTTGATTATAAAAAAATGGAGCTGGTGATGGGAATCGAACCCGCAACCTATTGATTACAAATCAATCGCTCTGCCTAGTTGAGCTACACCAGCGTAAGTTGGTGCCTCGGGGCGGACTTGAACCACCGACACGGGGATTTTCAGTCCCCTGCTCTACCACCTGAGCTACCGAGGCATTTGCTTGTGGCGACCTGGATGGGACTCGAACCCACGACCTCTAGCGTGACAGGCTAGCGTTCTAACCAACTGAACTACCAGGCCAAAAGACAAAGCAAACACTTGTTAAAATATACTTGGTGGGGCTTCAGGGACTCGAACCCCGGACCAATCGGTTATGAGCCGACCGCTCTGACCAACTGAGCTAAAGCCCCAAAAAGGATTGTTATATGGTCGGGGTGAAGAGATTTGAACTCCCGGCCCCATGGTCCCAAACCATGTGCGCTACCAAACTGCGCTACACCCCGTTGTATTACCTACAACAGCCCTACTAATTTACAATATTTTTAGCTAATTGTCAATACTTTATCGGTATTTTTTTTATTTTTCTTTTTTTTAATTTAAACTCATAATTTGTCATATTTAGGCAATGTTTTCTAATTTTGTGGGAATACTCTAAGTTAGAATATTTAAGGAGGGCAAAGTATGGAAGTAATCTCGAAACGTGAGGCAGACAAAACTGTAATTTATCTTTTAGGGGAGCTAGATAATCATAATTCTGCTTATGCCCGTAGCAAAATGGACGCTTTATTAGAGGACGTAGGCACAAATATAGTTATTTTTGATTTAAAACTGCTTTCTTTTATGGATAGTACGGGTATAGGCGTGCTAATAGGTAGGTATAAGAAGATGAAAGACACTTTACAAATGTTTGTGCGCAATCCTAATAAAACAATCGATAAAATATTTCAAATGGCAGGGCTGTACCAAGTATTTTCAAAAGTGTAAGGAGAGAAAAATTATGACAGAAAACAAAATGACATTGACTGTTGACGCTATTTCAATCAACGTTGGTTTTACCCGTAGCGTAGTAGCTGCCTTTGTCAGCCAACTTAACCCAACGGTAGAGGAAGTCGGGGATATAAAAACCGCTGTTTCCGAAGCGATAACAAATTGTGTCGTACACGCTTATTCCAACAACGGCGGACAAGCTCAAATAAAAGTTGCTGTAAAAGGCAAAATAGTAGAAATAGAAATTGTCGACTACGGACAAGGTATTGACGACGTAGCCAAAGCTATGCAACCATTCTTCACCTCTTCTTACTGCGAAGAACGCTCTGGTATGGGCTTTACCGTAATGCAAGCTATGATGGATACTCTTGACGTTACTTCCTCCTTAGGCGTTGGCACAACAGTAAAAATGACTAAAAAAATCACCTCGTCAGTCGAGGTGTAACTATGCTTAATCACCAAGAAACAATGCGTCTTATTGTGCTTGCGCAAAAGGGCGACGAAACGGCGAAAACCGAGCTTATCGTACAAAACACTCCTCTTCTTAAAAGCATAATTAAGCGTTATATGGGAAAAAATGTCGAGTACGACGACCTTTTTCAAATCAGTAGCATTGGGTTACTTAAAGCAATTAATAATTTTTCGCTCGAATATAATGTTAGATTCTCTACTTACGCCGTGCCTATGATACTGGGGGAGATTAAGCGATTTTTAAGAGATGACGGTTATATTAAAGTGTCTCGCTCGGTAAAGTCGCTTTCTAACAAAATTAATAAATATATCGAAGCTTTTGGCAAAGAAAACAACGCCTCGCCTAGCGTAGAACAAATAGCGCAATATTTTGCGGTTGAACCGACAGAAATTGTATTTGCAATGGATAGCTCAAAAATGCCCGTATCGCTCTATGAACAAAGCGATAACGGCGACGACAAAAATCCGTGTTTGCTCGACAAATTAGTAAGCGACAAAAAAGACGACGACTTAATTGATAGGGTAATTCTCAAATCCGTCATAAACGAGTTGACCCCAAGGGAAAGAAAAATAATTTTGCTTAGATATTTTAGAGATTTAACGCAAGGAGAAATAGCTATTCAGTTAGGAGTTTCGCAAGTTCAAGTGTCAAGGTTAGAAAATAAAATTTTAGAAAAAATTAAAGATAAATTTAATTAAAAGTCCAACCTAAATAAATATCTTTTAAATTTTACAAGTCTTAAATTAATTTTAAGACTTTTTTGTTTATATTTTTTGTTTTGGTTAAAAATATCTATGAGGTATGAAAATGAAAACAAAAAAAGTTAGGGAGTTTGGTCAAAACATTGATGAAAAAGAAACATATTACAAACAGCCAAAAGATTTCGAAAGTAAAAACAGCCAACAAGGTGGGCAAAACAAAGAGTTTTACAGAAATTAATAAAGAAAATTATAAGGAATATGTCTTTAATAAAGCTCCGCATTCTAGCCATCTTAAAAATTTGGTCTACGCCTATATTGTCGGCGGACTTATTTGTACGCTTGGACAAATTTTTATCGAAGGCTTTGTGTTGCTCAAATTTTCTCGTGAAATCAGCACGGGACTTGCTTCTAGCTGTTTAATCGCTCTTGCCGCATTAACTACCGGCATAGGCGTTTATGACCGCCTAGGTAGGTTTGCCGGCGCTGGTTCGACTATACCTATTACCGGGTTTTCTAACGCTATGGTTTCGCCTGCGTTAGAATTTAGAGCCGAAGGACTAATATATGGATTAGGAGCAAAGATGTTTGTAGTTGCAGGACCAGTTGTGGTAAACGGCGTATTATTTTCAGTTTTAATCGCCTTAATTACGCTCATTTTTGAGGGCTAATATGGACGAATATTATAATTGTCGAACTATTGAGTTCAAAAATTCCTATTTTTCGCAAGGTTTTACCTTTGTTGGACCAAAAGAAGCTGAGGGTAAATTAGGCAAGTTTTTCGATTTGACTACCTTAGACGACAAATTAGGCCAAAAAACTTTTGAAAAAGCCGAAAGAAAGTTCTTTGAAAATGCAATTTATGGCTTAGTTAATAAGTGCGGAATAGAGCTTAGTCAAGTTGACGCTATTGTCGGTGGAGATTTGCTCAATCAAATTGTTTCGGTTGCTTTTGGCGTAAGGGATACTTTAAGACCTTTTTTGGGATTATATAACGCTTGCGGAACTTATGTAGAAAGTTTAATTGTCGGTTCTATTCTTGTAGACAACTACTACGATAGAGTTATTTGCCTAAGCGGTAGTCATTTTTCTACCGCCGAGAGGCAATATCGTTATCCGCTTGAACTTGGAGTGTTTCGTTCTCCCGTATCTCAATGGACTGCAACCGGGGTTGGTTGTACCTTACTTGCTAACAATAGCCTAAATAATATTCGCATAGTTAGAGCAACAATAGGCAGAGTAGTTGACTATGGTATTTTAGACTTAAACAATATGGGCGCAGCTATGGCTCCTTCGGCGTATGATACCTTGCTTAATCATTTTACAAACACAAACACAACGGCAAAAGATTACGATTTAATTTTAACCGGCGATTTAGGCAAGCTCGGCAAGTCAATTTTAATAGATTTGGCGCATTGCAAAGGTATTGATTTATCTAAAAATTTAGCCGACTGCGGAGCTAGTCTGTATCACCCCAGCCAAAAAACTTATATGGGCGGAAGCGGGGCGGCCTGCTCGGCAATAGTTGTCAATAGTTTAATTTATCAAAATTTAGTAAGCAAACGCATTAAAAGAATGTTGGTAATAGGAACAGGCGCTTTAATGAGTCCAACAACGTCTTTTCAGGGTGAAAGCATACCGGCGATTGCCCATTGCGTAGAGATAACAAGTGATTAGAGGAGGCAAATTATGGCGTTACTATTATTAAAAGCTTTTTTAGTTGGCGGAGCGATATGTCTTTTAGGACAAATAGTGCTTAATTTTACGCATATAACAAATGGAAAAATTCTTGTTTTATTTTTAATTCTTGGAGCTTTGCTTCAAGCGTTTGGACTATATGAAAAATTAATTCTTTGGGCTGGCGCCGGCGCAAGCGTGCCTATAAGCGGTTTCGGTTGCGCTCTCGTCAAAGGCGCAGTTGAAATGGCAAGAGAAAAAGGCGTAATGGGAGCTTTTATGGGCGGGTTATCGGCTACTTCGCTAGGACTTGCAACCGCTATTGTTTCGGGCTATATCGTAGCGATAATTTTTAAACCGCATACTAAAAAGAATTAATAGCGCCTCGCTTTCTTACACTGCGTAACAAAAAAGATACTTTTTAAAATGTCATTTTTATTTACGTATCATATTTATTGCAAAAGAAAAATAGAATTTAACATTTTTGTATCAAATGAGTAGTTAAATTAATATACTATACAAATGAAGTATTATAACACTAACTATTGCGAGCATTACTATAAAATTAAGAAAAAAAGACGATTTAAAAGATTATGGCCGATTATATTTCCTATAATTGCCCTAATAACTTTCTATTTATATAGATATATTTTTCCCGAAACGTCTAAAACGATAGTCGCATACTGCGATGCGCAAATGGGTTCGCTTTCGGCGATTGCAATCAATGACGCTATGATGTCTTTGTTTGAGCAATCGGTAAAATTTAGCGATTTTGTCACTATTGAAAAAGATAATAATGGTAAAATTACCTTAGTTCAAGCAAACACTACGGCTATAAATGTTCTGGCACGAAAAGTTACTAAACAAATTGAAAAAAATCTTGAATTTTTAGCTAGCGGTGGCATAGATATTCCCTTAGGCACGTTGACAAATTGGCCTATGTTTACAGGAGCGGGTCCCAATTTTAAGGTTGAAATTATGCCTAACGAATCGGTAATATGCAATTTTGTTTCAGTTTTTGAGCAGGCTGGCATTAATCAAACTCTACATAAAATTTATCTTTCAATAGAAACAAACATAATTATAATTATGCCTACGAGTAACCAAGAAGTTAATAATACAAGTCAAGTGCTTATTTGCGAAACAATTATTCTAGGCGATGTGCCGGAAGTATATTTAGGTAGTATCAAGTTAGGTAATTAGTAAAAAATAGTTGATTTTATCTCTAATCAATGCTATTATACAATAAGTAAGCGTTGACGAGGCATAAGATGTCGCCATAATATGTTTATAGAGAGCGTTTGTTTGGTGTAAAAACGTAGCATAGGCGAAATGATATTCACCTTCTAGCTCAAAAAGTGAACGGTAATTTTACTAATTAGCTCTTTGCGGGTAATTCCGTTATAGATTATGAGGTTTTTTTAAAAAACGAACTTAGGTGGTACAGTGATTAATAATCACCCTAACGGCATTATTTGCTTGTTAGGGTTTTTTAATAAGGAGAAGTATATGAAAGAAAAAATTGAAGCGCTTGTAGAAAGTTGTATTCAACAAATTAATGAGGCAAATTCTTCAACGCTTAAAGACATTAAGGTACTTTTTTTAGGTAAAAACGGTCAACTTACGACTATCTTACGTGGAATGAAAGACATTTCGCAAGAGGAACGACCTCAAATAGGTTCTCTTGTCAATCTTGCTAGGGTTAAACTAGAACAATTATTTAACGATAAGGAACAAGAACTTAAACAAGCCGAATTGCAACAAGCCATTGCGAACAATTCTTGTGATATAACGCTAACAAAAAATATTTCTAGATTAGGCACGCTTCACCCTATAAACAAGGTTGAAAATGAGATTATTGATTTGTTTACAGGACTAGGGTTTAAAGTTTTAGAAGGTCCTGAGATAGAAACCGATTATTATAATTTCCTAGCATTAAATGTTCCTGCCGACCACCCTGCTCGTGATATGCAAGATACGTTTTACTTTACTGCTAATTATCTCTTGCGCACGCATACTTCGCCTAACCAAGTACGTGTTATGGAAGTAACCAAACCGCCTATTAAGATGCTTTGCCCGGGTAAGACTTATCGTGCGGACTCAGATTCTTCGCATTCCCCGATGTTTCACCAAATAGAGGGACTTGTAGTTGACGAACATCTAACTCTTAGCGACTTGCTAGGCACTTTGGAATATGTCGCCAAAAAACTATTTAGCAAGGACACTAAGGTGCGTTTTCGCCCGTCGTACTTTCCTTTTACCGAGCCAAGCGTAGAAGTCGATTTATCTTGTTCGTCTTGTAATGGCAAGGGTTGTAGTCTTTGCAAGGGGACTGGCTGGGTAGAAGTGCTTGGCGCAGGTATGGTTCACCCAAACGTACTTGAAAATTGCGGAATAGATTCTACCAAATACTCGGCTTACGCTTTTGGGCTAGGTATTGAAAGAATGGCTATTATAAAATACGGTGTTACCGATATTAGACTGTTTTTTGAAAATGATATTAGATTTTTGAAACAGTTTAAGGGTTAAAGGGAGGAAAATTTATGAAAACAACGCTTAATTGGTTAAGAGATTACTGCGATATAGATGTTTCGGTAGAAGAACTTTGCGCTCGCCTTGTAAACGCAGGTTTTGAAGTCGAAGAAGTTAAATATTTAGGCGAAGGATTTAGTAATGTTGTAGTAGGTAAAATTACTAAAATTAGCAAGCACCCCGACGCCGATAAACTACAAATTTGCGAGTTAGACGTAGGGGACGAAATTCTTCAAATAGTAACTGGCGCAACTAACGTTCAAGTTGGCGACGTTGTTCCGGTTGCAAAACATAACTCGACTTTGCCTTGTGGCAAGCATATTACTAAGGGTAAACTTCGTGGAGTCGAATCTTGCGGTATGCTTTGTGGTGGGGAAGAAATGTGTATAAACAATTCTGTCTATCCTAACGCTGAGTTTGACGGCATAGCTCAACTAAATAAAGACGAGCAAATAGGTCAAGACATTGTAAAAGTCTTGGGACTTGACGACTACTTATTAGACATTTCCATAACGCCTAACAGACCCGATTGCGGTTCTATTTATGGCATTGCAAGAGAAATCGCTGTTATATTAAATAAGCCTTTAAAACCTATTGATGTTTCGTTTACTCCCTCAATTGATAAATGCGCTTGCGAATACGTCGATGTAAAAGTTCAAAGCCCCGAATTATGTCCAAATTATACATTGTCGGTTGTGGATAACTGCATAATTGAGCCTTCTCCAATGTGGCTTACACGTAGATTATTTGCGCTTGGACTTAGAAGTATAAACAATTATGTTGACATTACCAACTATGTTTTAATGGAATTAGGTCAGCCTATGCACGCATTTGACTATGCCGACTTGACCGACCACACAATTATAGTAAGAAGGGCAAACGAAGGCGAAAAGATAATTCCGCTAGATAATAAAGAATATGCATTGACAAAAGAATGTTTGGTAATCGCCGACAAAAATCGAGCAATAGGACTTGCCGGTATTATGGGCGGAGCAAATAGCGGTATTAAACCTACAACTGCCAGGGTTGCATTTGAGTCAGTCGTTTTTTCTAAGGAAAACATAAGAAAAAATAGTAAGATGTTAGGTATTCACTCTGATTCTTCGGCAAGATATGAAAAAGGCATTGACGACTTTACCTCATTACTTGCGACTAATCGAGCGCTACATTTAATAGAACAGCTTAACTGCGGTAAAATTGTAAAAGGGCAAGTTCACATTGGTAATTATTCTACTAAACGCAAATTAACCTTTAATTATGACGAATTTGAACGCATACTTGGTATTATTATTCCGCAAGAAGCAATTATTGATATTCTCAATAGATTAAATATTTCTACCACTATCGTAAATGGCGTTGTAGACTGTTTAATTCCCGAGTATAGGCAAGACGTTTCTTTGCCTTGCGATATTATCGAGGACGTAATTAGACTCTATGGTTACGACAAACTTACCTCAACTTTGCTCAACGGCACAAATATTACTTTTGGGGGCAAAACCACCGATAGAGTAGTAGCTGACAAAATTAAAAATATTCTCATAGGATTAGGGTTTAACGAAACTATAACTTATTCTTTTGGCGGTAAACAGCTGTTTGACAAGTTGTCGCTTACCAAAAATGCAGATTTAACCAAGAATATCCGTATAATAAATCCCTTAGGCGAGGAGTTTAGCATTATGCGGTCAACATTAGACGCTAATATGTTAGATATTTTTTCTACCAACGCTTTAAAGGGCAACTTTGATTTGTCGTTATTTGAGTATGGCAAAGTTTATATTCCAAAGTCGTTGCCACTTGAAGAATTGCCTTACGAGATTAAACAACTTTGTTTTGCGGTAACTGCAAATGACGGTTTTTATGTTGTTAAAGATATTTGCTTAGAAATACTAGCAAGTCTAGGCGTAGATATCGACAAGCTTGTATTAAAAGCTAGTAAAGTCGAACACTTGCACCCTAATATTTCTTGCGAAGTTTATTATGACGACATATTGCTTGCTTATTGCGGGCAAGTTCACCCAACAGTGCTAGATAATTTTGATTTAAAAGAAGTAGCGATAGCAAATTTAAATATTACTAATATTTTAAACTTTTACTCAACTGCTATAAAATATCGCACTATTTCAAAATTTCCTGCCATAGATAGAGATTTTGCTCTTGTTGTCGAAGAAAAAGTTACTGCAAAAGAAATTATTGACATAATTAAAAATAGTTGTAAACATTGCGAAAGCGTAAATGTTTTTGACGTATACAAGGGCGCTCAAATTGAGAAAGGAAAAAAGAGCGTGGCTTTATCGGTTAAATTTAGGGGCGAAAAGACCTTGCAAGAGAGCGATATAGAACACGAAATAAACAAATGTCTGTCTATCTTAAAAGATAAGGTAGGCGCGACGCTAAGGTAGTAATGATTAATAATAAAACTTTAATAAAACTAGAATATCAAACAATAATGTCGCAGGTTGCGCTCAAAACACGTAGCGAACTTGCAAAACAAAAGTTAAGTCAGTTTTTGCCGACTTGTGATATATCTACCGTCAACTTGTTGCTTACACAAACCCAAGAAGCCGTAGAATATGTTAATTCTGCAATTTCTCCCGACTTTACTTTTGACATTGTCACGCCTGCGCTTGAACGGGCAAGAATTTGTTCAACTCTATCTATAAGAGAAATTCTTTCAATAGGTAGGTTGCTACGCATTTCAAGGTTGCTTCGTGAAAGCATTACAAACTATGCAAGTCCTAAGGTACAACTTCTTGTAGATATGGCAACTAGACTATACTTTAATAAGGGGCTTGAAGAATTAATAGAAACTTGTTTTATTTCCGCCGAAGAAGTTGCCGACCAAGCAAGCTTGTTGCTTGCGACTATTCGCCGTAAAATGAAACGAGTAAATATTGAAATTCGTGAAAAACTTAATAGTTACACACGTTCCAAAGATTTATCGGTATATATGCAGGACACAATAGTTACTCAGCGTTCGGGTAGATATGTAATACCAATTAAACAAGAATATAAAGGCTTTGTAAAAGGACTAATTCACGACCAATCCGCATCGGGTTCGACGGTATTTATTGAACCTCTTGCGATTGTAAACTTAAATAATGATTTAAAGCAATTAGAAATGGAAGAAAGCGCCGAAATTGAACGTATTCTTATCGAATTTACTCACACGATTTGCGACATTGTTTCCGGGCTTGCAAGCAACCAAGAAATTATATCTAATCTTGATATAATATTTGCAAGAGCAAATTATTCGGTAGACAATAAGTCTACTCTACCTAAAATAAATAATAGGGGATATATTAATTTAATTAAGGCTCGTCACCCGCTATTAGATGGTAATGCCGTTCCCATAACCATAAACTTAGGCGACAAATTTAATGTAGTAGTAATCACCGGGCCTAATACCGGAGGTAAAACAGTTACGCTAAAAACCGTAGGGTTGATGTGTTTGATGGCTTATAGCGGACTATTTATTCCCACCCAAGAGGACAGCGAAATCGCTTGTTTTGACGATATATTTTGCGATATCGGCGACGAGCAAAGTATTGAACAAAGTCTTAGCACTTTTTCAAGCCACATTGCAAATATCAAATATATAACCGAAAATATGACTTCAAATTGTCTTGTTTTACTTGACGAACTAGGCGCAGGAACTGAGCCAAACGAGGGGGCGGCATTAGCCTTAGCTATTACGCAATTCCTCTTACAAGTCAAATGCAAGGCTGTGCTGACCACGCACTATGGGCAGTTAAAAGAATTTTCATTAATTACGCAGGGCATTGAGAACGCTTGTATGGAATTTAACCCCGAAACTTTTGCTCCCACCTATAAACTTGTGCTAGGACTTCCCGGCAGTTCAAACGCTATTGAAATAGCAAGTAGATTAGGTTTAAGTCAAGAAATAATTACAAATGCAAAGAGTAAATTATCCAAAGAAAAAGTCACGTTCGAACAAGTTTTGAGACGAGCCGAAGAAGTTAGACAAGCAAACGAAACTGACCGAGAAGATATTTTATCAACTAAAAAAGAACTTTCGGTTCAACTTAAAAAGGCGCAAAGTCAAAATCAAATTTTGCTTGAAGAGCGTGATAAACTACTTAAAAAAACGCAGTTAGATATTAGACAAGCCGTTAGAGAGGCGCAAGAACAAGCTAACGAGTTGATAGAACAGCTCAAAGGCATAATTAATTCTGCCGAGTATGACGAAGCGACTTTGTTTAAGGCTCGTTCGGTCGCAAAACAAATAGGTAGCATTTCTTATCAAACAAGCGAACAAGAGCAAGACTTTTTCGTAGGCGACAAAATTAATCCTAATCAATTAACGCTGGGGCTTGAAGTGTTTGTAAAGCAACTTAATTCTGTCGGCAAAGTTATTTCTATTGAAAAGAAAGGCAAAGTTATGGTGCGTTGCGGTAGTTTCTCTACAAAAGTAGACGTGGGCGATTTGTACGAAAACCATTCTGTAAAGACAAAACGTGAAATAAATACTTCTTTTCACACTCAAATTAGAGCTGAAAGCGGAAAAAGCGAGATAAATTTGTTGGGGCAAACCGTAGCCGAAGCCATAGAAAACGTAGACGCATTTTTAGACCAAGCTGCGCTTTCGGGGCTTAGCGAAGTAAGAGTTGTTCACGGCAAAGGCACAGGCAGGCTAAGAAGCGGACTACACACGCATTTAGCTAAACATCACCTAGTTAAAGAATTTAGGCTAGGGGTATATGGCGAAGGAGAAGACGGCGTAACAATCGTCAAACTTAAATAATGTATTATTTTGATAATTCTGCAACCACAGCGGTATCCCAAGAAGTTCAAGAAATAATAGAAAAATATAATAAAGAGCTGTATTTCAACCCTTCCTCGCTTCATAAGTTTTCGCTAGATATTACTAAACAAATCGAACAAGCCAAAGTTCGTATTTGTTCTTGTCTTGACGCCACAAGTTGCAAGGTTATATTTACTTCCGGCGGTACGGAAGCTGATAACCTTGCAATTTTTGGGTGTTTACATCAAAAAAAAGGCAACGTAGTTGTTTCTTTGGGGGAACATTCGGCAGTTTTTAACTGTTTTAACGTTCTTGCGAGCAAGGGTTACGAAATAAGAACGTGCAACCTTAATGCCGACGGTAGCGTAGACGCCAAACATCTTGCAAGTTTAATCGACCAACAAACCTTGCTTGTAAGCGTTATGCAGGTAAATAATGAAACTGGGGCGATAAATGATGTCGCAACTATTAGCAAAATTGCCAAAGGCATTAATCCTAGTGTTATTGTTATGAGCGACGGAATACAAGCCGTTGGCAAAGTAAAAGTTAGTTTATCGAATTTAAACGTTGACTTATATACAATTTCCGGACACAAAATTCACGCCCCAAAAGGTATAGGCGTGTTATTATACAAAAATGTTAGCCTTAACCCGACTATTTTTGGAGGCGGTCAACAAGACAATTTACGTTCGGGTACGGAAAATGTTTCGGGAATAATGGCGATAACTAAGGCAATAGAACTTGCAACTTCTAATTTAGAAGAAACAATTAATAAATATAAGCTATTTAATCAAGTTTTGGACGATGCTCTACAAGAGGTGGGCGATTGCAAACGTTTTTGCCTTAATAATTGTTTTGGTATATATTCTTTTGCCGTTAAAAATTTGCAATCTCAAATTTTGCTTAATATGCTTGAACAATTTGACATCATTGTCGGGTTAGGCTCGGCTTGCAACTCTAAAAAGAAAAGTCGTGTTATGCAATCAATAGGGTTAGAAAAAGAATATTTAAGCGGAGTAGTTAGAATTAGCTTTTCTGCCGAAAACACCTTAAACGAGGTAAAATTTTTAGCAAACAAATTGCAAGAAAGTATAATCTTGCTAAGAAAAATGAAGGGGATAAAAATATGCAAGTAATTGTAATTAGATATTCGGAAATTCACTTAAAGGGTAGAAATCGAGGATATTTTGAAAATGCGTTAGTTCGCAATATCAAAGTTGCGTTACAAGACTTTAATTGTCAGCTATCAAGGCTTTCAACACGCTACATTGTTTCGGGTTTCGAATCAACTAAGCAAGAGCAAATCGTTGCAAGACTTAAAAATGTATTTGGTATCAACTCGTTAAGCGTAGCTAACGTTACGCCAACTAATCTTGACGATATAACTAAGGCTTGTATGCAAGTCGCAAAGTCAAGCGGAACATTTAAAATTATAACTAATCGAGCCGACAAAACTTTTCCATTAAATTCAATGGAAATTAGTTGCGAAATAGGCGGACGATTGTTAGACGCAAATCCAAACATTAGCGTCGATATCCACGCTCCCGATTGGTCTATTAACATTGACGTTAGGGAAGGCGGGCAAACCTTAGTTTATTCAAATACCATGCGTTGCGTCAATGGAATGCCCGTAGGTACGAGCGGTAAGGGAATTCTATTGCTTTCTGGGGGCATAGATAGCCCCGTGGCAGGTTTTATGATGGCTAAGAGGGGAATGAGCATACGAGCTTTACACTTCCACAGCTATCCGTTTACAAGCCTACAAGCCAAAGAAAAAGTCTATGAACTTGCAAAAATTTTAAAAGAATATACGATTAATTTAACCATAGACGTAGTAAACGTTGCAGAAATTCAAACCAAAATACACGAGCTTTGCCCCGAAGAATTTATGATAACTTTGCTTAGACGTTTTATGATGCGTATAGCCGAAAGACTTGTCAAACAGCATAATGCGCAAGCCATAATTACTGGCGAGAGTCTAGGTCAAGTGGCTAGCCAAACAATCGAAGGGCTTACAAGCACTAGCTCAGTCACCACTATCCCAATACTTAGACCTTTAATAGGCTTTGATAAAGACGAAATTGTAGAAATAGCCAAAAAAATTAATACTTTTGAAACTTCAATTAAGCCTTTTGAAGATTGTTGCACTGCATTTTTACCAAAAAGTCCAAGTATCCACCCTAAATTAAAGATGGTTGAACATTTCGAAGAAGCCTTAGATATAGAAACTCTTGTAAATTCTGCTTTAACTACGATAGAGACAATTACCTTCTAAAACCTTTAATCTATGTAATATTTACTACTTTTACTCTATAAAATAGCATTTTATAGCATACTATTTGTGTAATAGTATGCTATAAATACCAACTATTTAGAATTTTGTCTAAGACTTTATTCTTTTCTTGTTTTTGTTTTTGGTTTGCCGGTATGCTTATTGTCACGTTTGCCTTTTGGCAATCGAATACGTCGCACAGTATATAGGTATATGTTTTGTTACATTCGATATTTCTGTCAACGAACGTTCTACCGCAATCTTGGCTCAATAGCTCTTTGTTTTCTTCGCAAACTCTATATAAGTAACAATTTTCGCTTTCGGTAGTTATTGTAACATTTTTACCATCGTATACAGCTTTAATCAAATTTTTCTTTTCTTGCAAGTAGTTGGGTTTATCCGGCAAATTCTTATTTGAGAAAAATACTTTAACAGTCTTTTTTGGGTCTAATAAATTGTGAGCTTGAATTAGCCTGTGTTTTTTATATAATTCGTCAAGGTCGATTGTTACTTCCTGAATATTTTGAGGAATTTCAAAATTTTGCGGAGCGTCATTGTATATTTTATTTAGAATTTTTTTAGCGATTAAGGTGGGCTGATTACTGCCCATTGTTTGATTTGTCAGCAAATTTTCCTTGCTAAGCCAAACCGTAAAAGTATGTTGTGTCGTATATCCGCAAAGGATAGCTTGACTATTTGCGTTGTCGTTTCCGCTTACCGTGCCTGTCTTGCAAGCTACTTGATAAGGTTGATTTATTTTTTTTGCCGTTCCATATTTTGCAACGTCGCATAGCATATTTGTCATAAGAAAAGCTGTTTCGGCATTAAATACTTTTTTTACGCTTGGAGTATGCGTATAAATTATACCTTGTTTATTGCTGATTGACTTAATAAAACTGGCGTTACTAAATTCGCCATCGTTAGCAAAAGTTGCATAAGATTGCGTAAGTTCTATAATATTTACGCCTTGACTTATACAGCCTAACGCAAGAGTTAAATTATCATCTTGCTTAGTAGTTTTAATGCCGTTTTTACGTAGATATTCTCGACTTTTTTGAGTGCCTATTGTGTTTAATATTTTTATTGCTGGTATATTAAGACTTTTTTCTATTGCTTTGTCAACAGTTGTCCAGCCGTAATACATATTTGCGTAGTTGTTTGGTTTGTAACCGTTAAAATTGGTAGGTTCGTCAAGAATTGGCGACTTTGGGCTAATTTCATTTAAGTCTAGCGCCGGAGCGTATACAGCAAGCGGTTTTGCTACCGAGCCGATTTGTTTACGAGCATATAGAAAGTCTTCGTTATTTGAAAAATATCCTATTATTCCTCTTGTTTTATTGTCAAGTAACATTGCTGACTTAGATATTTCTTGTCCGTGAATATCTTTTTCTTCATCTTTTTCTATCGTATCGGCAAGGTCTTTACTAATTTTTTCGTCAAGATAAGTTTGTATTAAAAGTTCGGAGTTTTCTAACTGAGTCGGCGTCATATTGAGTAAATCGCAAGCTTGTTTGATTACTCCGTCAACATAACAATCATAGCAATCATTATTTGTAATGGTAGCGACTTCGATGTTTTCTTCTAATGCGTTTTGATACTGTTCTTTGTCGATATATTTGTTTTCTAGCATAGTCGCAAGGACTGTGTTTCTTCTATTAATACATTTCTCTTTGTCAACTAGGGGAGAATATTGGTTTGGCGCTTTAATAATTCCCGCAAGCGTTGCGCTTTGCGACAATGTTAGTTTATTAGACGGAACATTAAAATATAATTTGCTAGCTCGTTCAATACCATAGGCGTTTTTACCGAAATATATTGAATTTAAATACAGTTCAAGGATTTCATTCTTCGAATAATGCTTTTCAAGTTGTAGCGACAACAGAACTTCATTAATTTTTCGCTTTATAGTTTTAGTATTTGACAAATGGCTATTTTTAATAAGTTGTTGGCTTATTGTCGAACCGCCTTCTTTGAATGAAAATGAAATAAGATTATTTAAAAAAGCTCTTAAAATACTTTTTGTATCAATTCCATTATGGGAATAAAATCGTTTATCTTCGATACTGATAAAAGCATTTTTTGTATAATCTTCAAGTTCGGTTAATACCACATACTTTTTACCCGAATTTGTAGGATTGTTAATTTTACTATTTGAATTATCGACAATAACCAAACTTTTTGATGCGTTTATTAATTTGTTTTCATCAAATTTGACATATTCTTTATTGCCCACAACACAAATAATGCTTACAACTATTGCAAGTAAACATACAATTAGTATTGCCGATAGGGTAATTAAAATTATTTTTGCTTTTTTCTTCTTCATATCAAATTTATTATCTACTTTTAAGCGTAAATTATTTGTTTTCTCTTGTAAAAAATGACAAATAAAGTTATAATCTTTAAAAGACTTGCAAAGGACGTTATTTATGAACTATTTTATCAAAACTTATGGCTGTCAAATGAATATACACGAATCCGAAAAGGTTGCGAAAATATTAGAAGATTTGGGATATATTTCAACTAATGATATCGAACTAGCCGATATTATTGCCTTTAATACTTGTTGCATTAGGGAAACGGCTGAATCAAAAATAAAGGGTCACATAGGCGAACTCAAACGACTTAAACAGCTCAATCCCAAATTAATTATAGTTATTTTTGGTTGTATGACACAACAAACCAGCGTAGCTAGTTTAGTTGCAAAGAGATTTTCTTATGTTGATATAGTAATAGGCACAACAAATTTGCACTTGCTTAAAGATAAGATACTAGCTATAAAACCAAAAAAACAAATTATTGACGTTGACGAATGTTCGGCTCACCCAGAATTGAATTCCTCTCGCACAAGTTATCCTAACGCTTGGGTAAACATAATTTATGGTTGCAATAATTTTTGTTCGTATTGTATCGTGCCTTATGTTCGTGGCAGAGAACATAGCCGAAATAAATTAGATATTATAAATGAAGTTAAACAATTAATTGACGAAGGGTATAAAGAAATAACTTTGCTAGGTCAAAATGTCAATTCCTATGGCAATGATTTGCAAGACGGTTCTAATTTTGCTGATTTACTTGCAGAAATTGCAACCCTAGACGGACATTTCCGTTTAAGATTTATGACTTCCCACCCAAAAGATTTATCACAAAAGGTAATCGATACAATAGCTAAATATCCAAAAATTTGTCATTCTGTGCATTTGCCCGTCCAAAGTGGCAGTGACGAAGTTTTACGTAAAATGAACCGTCGTTACACAAGACAGCATTATATAGACTTAGTAAATTCTATTAAGTCTACTATTTCTAACGTGGGCTTGTCTAGCGATATTATGGTGGGCTTTCCGGGCGAAACCGAACAAGACTTCCTCGACACCTTAGACCTTGTAAGACAAGTTAGATTGACTTCTTGTTTTTGTTTTGTTTATTCTAGGCGTAAAGGTACTTTGGCAAACGATATGGTTCAAGTTCCGCAAGCAATTAAGACCGACCGCATTAAGCGATTAATCGAAACTCAAAATCAAATTACCAAAGAGATTAGCAAAACGTATGAGGGAAACACCTATGAAGTTCTAATCGAAGACACTAACACTAGGTTTGTAGATACTTATTGTGGGCGTACCGATTGTGGAAAACTTGTAAACGTCAAAAGCAAGGTCAATTTAATAGGGGAGTTTATAAAAGTCAAAATTAAAAAATCTCAATCTGCAACGCTTTGGGGAGAAATATTATAGTTATGTTAATATTTCAATAATGTTTTGCTCAAATATTATTGACATATCGTTTAATTTTATTTCACCGAAATATAAACACGTTATTTAACTATTATTGTATTAACCTTAGACTAAAAATTTCTTGATATAGTAGGGAAGTTTTATAAATACTTGTAATTTTAACACCATCAAAGCTTTATTAAAAAGAGCTTGAAAGTAATAATATATTTAGATACTAAAAAACAATACTTTAAGTTGTATATTAATGTTGTGGCATCAAAAGTTTAAAAGGAGCAAGCCAATGGGGACAGCCGTTTTTGAGCAATATTTAAGCATTAAAGGTCAATATCCTGACTGTATTTTATTTTTTAGATTAGGCGACTTTTATGAAATGTATAGGGAAGACGCTGAGATTGCTAGCAATTTGCTAGATTTAACTCTAACCGCTCGTAGTTTAGGCGAAGAAACTCGCACTATTATGTGTGGAATTCCATTTCATTCGGCTCAAAAATATATAAACAAACTAGTTAGTTGCGGATATAAAGTCGCTATATGCGAACAAACACCTTCTATAAATGACAAACTAGCGTGCCGAGAAGTTGTAAAAGTTGTTACAAAAGGCACAAACATCAACGACCTTGTTGAAGATAGAAATAATTTTATTGCTTCGATATATCTATATGACAATAATTTGGGTTGCGCAATTTGCGACGTTTCAACTGGCGAATTTAATGCTTACGAACTTAATGATTTAGATAGTCTTGACAATCTTTTAGTAAGTTTTGCCCCAAATGAAATTATTAGCAATAGCTATTCTTTACGGCTAAACGATTGTTTGTCTTGT
Source organism: Clostridia bacterium (assembly GCA_036654455.1). NCBI lineage: Bacteria > Bacillati > Bacillota > Clostridia > Clostridia bacterium. Next base: position 165,112 of record JAVVRZ010000001.1, read on the forward strand.
ATTCTATCCAAGCAAATTTGTAAAATTACTCCGTATTACGACTACGCTTATAACTATAAAACGGCAAAAGAAATTGTTGATAAAAATTACAATAGCGATAGATTTAATTTTTCGATAAATGGACGCAAATTTGCCTTTATTGCCTGTGGTTCGCTATTAAGTTATTTAATAAATAGTCATAAATGCAATTTAAACCATATTACTAAGGTAAACTTCAAATCAAATTCGACATATATGTCCCTTGACAGCGTGACAAGACGCAATCTAGAAATATCTCTAACGCTTAGAGATGGTAGACGGAAAGGTAGTTTGATTGATTGTTTAGATATGACCTGCACTAATGCCGGCGCAAGAATGCTTGTTGACTGGATTGAACGCCCGCTACAAAATATTGAACAAATAAATTATCGCCTTTTTGGCGTAGAAGAATTAGTTAAACTAAAATTGCAAGAGCAACTAAAACAAACCTTAACGCAAACAACGGATATTCAAAGGGCGATTGCAAAAATTTCTTGCAATTCTTTTAGTGTTGACGACTGTCTGTCTATTAAAAATTCATTAAAATGTTTGCCTAGTTTGTTAATGCATATTAATCATTGCAATTCTAACATTATAAAAGATATTATTACTACTTTGCATGGTTACGAGGAAGTAGACAAATTCTTTTCACTTATTTTTGGCAGTGAGAATACTTTTGCAAAAGGATATAATGTAGATATCGACCAAGCCTACGACGAACTTAGCCTCGCAAATAAACAGCTACACGAGTATGAAGACGAACTTAAAACTTCGCTTCAAATTAAGACGTTGAAAGTTTGCGACAACAAAAATTATGGTATCTATATTGAAATTCCCAAAAAACAAAGCAATATTCCGGAAGATTTTTCATTAAAAAGCTCTACGACAGCCGTCAATCGATACGTAACGCAGTATACAATTAATCTAGAACATAACTTGCGCTATTTAACTCAAAAGGTAAGCGATTTAGAACAAAAATTATTCGCTCAATTTAGAGCGGAATTTGAATCTCGCATACCAATATTACAGCAAATTGCAATTAGCGTAGCGACAATAGACTGCCTTAATAGTTTTGCGTTTGTTGCGGTTATATATAACTACGTCTTACCTAATATTGTTGAACCTAATCAACCCTTAATAATTGTAGATGGAAGGCACGCAGTAGTTGAAAGGAATATAGAAAAATTTGTACCAAACAGCTTAATTATCAATCAAGCTCGCACAATTATAGTAACAGGTCCAAATATGGCGGGTAAAAGCACATTTCTTCGACAAAATGCAATAATTGTTTTGCTCGCACATATCGGTAGTTTTGTTCCTTGCACAAAAGCGCAAATTCCATTAACCGATAAAATTTTTACACGGGTAGGGGCAATAGACGACATCTCGCTTAACAAAAGTACTTTTATGGTAGAGATGCTTGAAGTTAAGAATATTCTCTCTCTCACTACAAATAACAGTTTGATATTGTTAGACGAGATAGGCAAAGAAACTTCAACGCAAGACGGTTTAAGTATTAGCGACGCAATTTTAGAACATATTACTTACTCGATTAAAGCCAAGACTATTTTTTCTACTCATTTTCATAAACTTGTCGAACGTTATAAAACTAATGAGTTAGTAAAATGTTATCAAAGCAAAATAGAGATTAAGGACGAACATATTAAATTTTTATACCATATAGCAGAAGGCATTTCTAACAAAAGTTACGGCATTGAGATTGCTTCGCAAGCTGGTATTGCTAAGGATATTATTTTAAGGGCAAAGGAGCTGACAAGGTTTTATGAAAATTAAGCAATTAAAAGAGTCTATATTCCTTGATACCAATAATATAGTTAGAGATATTCCTTCGGTAATTAGAGAACTAATTGAAAATAGTATTGATGCTTCGGCGACTGAAATTACTATAACTATACCCGAAGATTATAGTAGCGTTACCGTTGCCGACAATGGTTGTGGAATAGAAGCTGAGGACGTTGATTTACTTATTAAGTCAAATTGCACAAGTAAACTTGACCGTAGTGATAAGTTGTTGGGATTTAGGGGTTTATCTCTTTTTTGTATCGGCGAATTTGCAAGTATGGATATTACTACAAAAATATCTACTATGAAACCAATAGTATTTAAATATTATAAGGGTTTACGAAATACTATTAAAGACATAGTAACTGATGAAATTAAATATGACAGTGGAACAACCATAAAAGTATATGGATTTTATGAAATTGATACGACTTCGCAAACTTTAATTAATGACATTGTTAAAATCGTTGGTAATATTATTCTTTCAAAACCAAATATTACCTTTTCTCTCACGATAGGAAACTATAATTTGCATCATAAAGCAAGCGAAATGCTTGACGCCGTTGGCGATGTTTGGGGAGAAAAAGCCAAAAATGATTGTTTCTATGCAACATGGTATTATACTGGTATTACAGTTGAAGGCTGTTTTGGCAAACCTAATTGTTCAATCGATACCAAGGTATTACAAACAACGTCCATTAATGGTAGGGTAAGCGTAAACGCAGTTGTACAAAGCGCTATTGAAAACATATATAATCACTATTATATGATTTCTAGATTTCCAATTTATTCTCTAAACATTACAATTCCATACAAAGATGTCAACTTCAATCTTGTTGGAGATAAGTCGCAAATTGAATTTAGCGATGACGATTATGTCTACAAAGCTGTTAGAGCCTGTGTGTCAAAGTGTCTTCAATACTACTACTTGCATCAAAAATTGAACCAACGAGTAGATTACGTAGCTTGCTATATCAATAAACACTATCAACTATATACTAATAGTTTAAAGAAATCTAAGATAGCAACTCTTCCTAAAATTAAAGGGTATGACGGGCAAACATTCTATGACAACGGCGGAGATATACTTGAACATACAAGTAACTCGTGGTTTTTGCGTGACCATACAATATTCGAATTAAACGAAGCTCTTAGCGACCTATACAAGAGGGAAACTTGCAAAAAATCCTACTATACTTATGCAAATGCAAAAGTTCTAGGTATGGTCTTTGACCGCTTTATTCTTATGCAGAGAGATGATTTTTTCTATTGTTTAGATTATATAGGCATGAGAGCAAAATATTATTTTGATACCTACCTGCTTTCATTTGAAAAGAACATAATCGCAACAACCACAATGGTTGAACCTTACGTATTTAGACTTGACAAAGTTGATATGCATAACTTAGATTTTCGTATGCCTTTACTTGCGAAGTTAGGCTTTGTTTTTGCGCCATTAACCGACTACTATTATAGATTAAATAAGATACCCGACATTTTTGCCGGTTCGCTTGATTATAAAAAATTTGTCACCGAATTATTAGTATTATTACAGCGTCGTGAAGAACTTAATGATGAGGAATTTGCCAATTTTATTGATGCATTAGCTTGCAAACATCTTCAAATATGTACCCAAAACATTACGCTTAGCGAACTAAAATCTTTTGTCAAAAATTTAGACCGTGATAAACTAACAATATCCTACGATGGTAAACCATTAATCGTTGTTCTAACCATTTTTGATTTTCAACGTAAGTTTTTGGGGGATAAATGCTTATGAAACCTTTACTTATTATTGCCGGCGCAACGGCTGTTGGCAAAAGTTCCCTTGCCTTAGAACTGGCAAAAACTCTAAATAGCGACATTGTTTCTGCCGACTCTATGCAAATATATAGAGGGCTAGATATAGGAACGGCAAAGCCTAGCAAAGAGGAGCAAAGAGCGGTAAAACACCACTTAATCGATATTGTAAATCCAGATGAAACATTTAACAGTTTTTTATATAAAGAAAAGGTTGAAGAGCTGTTTAAATCTAACGCTTATGGCGAAGTGCCTTTATTTGTTGGCGGTACTGGATTTTACTACGATTGTCTATTGCGCTCGCTTGATTTTAAGTTTGATGAGAGTTCCTCGCAAATTAGAGAAGAGCTTCTTGAATATTATAATAATTTTGGTAAAGATGCCTTGTTTGCTAAATTAGAAGAAGTTGACCCCGAGTCGGCAAAACTAATACACAAAAACAATATTGTTAGGGTTATTCGAGCTATTGAAATCGCAAGTAGTGGGGTAAGGCTGTCTTCAAGAACACGCAATAAAAATACAAATTATCCCTATATTATGTTTACGCTTGATATGGATAGAGCAAAACTTTATGATAGAATTAATAGTAGAGTTGATAATATGATTGCGAACGGCTTAGTTGAAGAAGTGGAAAGCATCTATAATTATTACAATAGAAATAAAGAATTGCAAGCGCTACAAGCTATTGGATATAAAGAAATTATTGAATATATAGAGGGGGCTATATCAAAGAAGGATACAATCGAACTTATCAAACAGCGTACTCGCAACTATGCTAAACGACAAATAACTTTTTTTAAACGGTTTGATAACGTTATAACGTTAGATGCAAACCTAGATATTACAATTTTGATTGATAAAATATACTCTTACTATAATAGTATTATATAAAATTCGATATTGTAAGATACTATTACTGTAATAATACTATATAAAGGATAAAATATGAATAAACTAATTAAAAATGCGTTAGAAAAACTAAGCGACAAATTTGCTAAAATTGACGAAATAGCATTAAACAATCAAGCAAAGGTGCTTAGAGCTTTTAGCCAAAATAAAGTTGCGCTAAGACATTTCTCGGGAACTAGCGGTTACGGATATGATGATGCGGGTAGGGATACTTTGAGTAATCTTGTTGCAAGTATTTTTAATGCTGAAAGCGCAATAGCTAGTCCGTTGCTTGCTTCCGGAACTCACGCAATCACAGTTGCTCTATTTGGCTTGTTAAGACAAAATGATGTTATGTTAAGTATTACCGGTGAAGTCTATGATACTTTACAAGAAGTTGTTTTAGGTAAAGACGTCAATTCTCTTGCTGATATCGGCGTAAAGTACGAAGTAATTTCGTTGTTAAATGACTCTTTTGACAGCGATAAAATTCTTAATTATATCTCTACGTCTGTGCCCCGAATTATTTATATTCAACGTTCTCGTGGCTACGAAATGCGTTCGGCAATTTCAAACGATAAAATAAAAGATATTGTTAATAAAGTTAGAAAGGTTGCGCCAAATATTATCGTAATGGTTGACAACTGTTATGGCGAATTTGTCGAGGAACTCGAACCTACCGATGTCGGCGCAGATATAGTTGTTGGCTCTTTTATCAAGAACTTTGGCGGTGGGCTAGCCCCAAGCGGAGGATATATTGCAGGCAAAAACGAACTGATTAAACGAATATCATATCGCCTAACGTCTTCCGGAATAGGGCAGGAAGTCGGTAGCTATGCCTATGGCTATAAAGATTTCTATCAAGGTATTTTTCTTGCTCCACACGTCGTTGCGCAAGCAGTGAAAATAACTCAGTTGTTTAGTTATGTTTTATCAAATTTGGGTTATGAGGTTTTGCCTAGCCCAAATCAAATAAATTATGATATAGTTTGTTCAATTAAATTTAATAATAAAGATAAATTAATTTCTTTTTGTCAAGCTATCCAACGCATTTCGCCTATCGATAGTTTTGTTACTCCAATGCCGTGGGCAATGCCGGGTTACGCCGACCAAGTAATTATGTCGGCTGGTTGTTTTATTCAAGGCGCATCAATTGAGCTAAGTTGCGACGCTCCAATTAAACCGCCTTATGTGGTTTATATGCAGGGCGGACTTACCCTCGAACACGGTATACTTGCGCTAGAAGAAGTCCTCAAAACTTTATAATCAAAATGATATATTTTAGATAAATTACATTAAGTAGGTGAGTTATATTAAATATATAAGTTATATTAATTATTTAAGTTGTATTTAATATGTAAACTTTAATATTACAAAAAGATAATGACTAACGATTATTTATAAATTAAAAGGACTTTTGTAATTAAACAAAAGTCCTTTTTTAAAAAATTTGATTAAATTTCTAAAAGTGATAAGCATCATTTTAAATTAGATAAAGTTAAAAATATAATTATTTAAAATATATATCAATATCCTAGCTCAAAACTTCTTAATACAGCCTACGACAATCCCTAGAATTTGCACATCGCTGTTGTGATAATCAAGGACGATATCTTTAAGATTAGAGTTCTCCGGGTGGAGATACAACTTGTCGCCACGCCTAATAAATCTTTTAATCGTAGCTACGTCATCAAACATCGCAAGCACAATTTGATTGTTGTCGGCGTTGTTTTGCTGTTTAATAACTACTAAATCTCCGTCAAAAATACCTACCTCAATCATACTGTTGCCAGTTACTCTCAATAAAAATAAATCATTTTGATTAAATAACTGTTTGGGAAGATTGTAGTAACCTTCAATGTTTTCGACCGCTAGTATTCCTGCTCCGGCGCTTACTGTGCCAACAAGGGGTAAAAATAGACCATCGGCTTTGTTTGCTAACCCGATAGAACGGTTCTTGTTATTTTGTTTTTCTAGCTTGCCAAGTTTAACTAATTTGTCGATATAAGAATAAACCATCGACGTAGAGCTAATGTCAAGGCCGGCGCAAATTTCTCTTACGGTGGGGGGATAACTGTTTGTCTGTATAAAATCACGCACGTAATTAAAGACAGAATTTAACTTTTGTTCAACTTTACTCATATTTAGATATTAGCACATATAGTATCATTTTGCAAGCAAAAAAGAACATTTGTTTTGATTATTTGATACTTTTAATTAAACTTAGGTTATTTACACGCATAGTATAACAGCTTATGGCTAATCGTACTATACTATGCGTGTAATAGTACACTATTTAATGTATTGTTCGAACTTACTTAAATAAATACGCTCGATAGTCGTTTTAATAATAACGTTTTCTTCGGTATAGTCCATTGTAGTTTTAGTACCAAATTTTTGTATTAATCCCAAAATATCAAGCTTGTCACAGGGGACTGTTAAAACAATGTCGATATATTTTTGATTGATATGCTCTTCAATTTTTTTCAACAATTCTTCTACGCCAATATTTTTCAACGCCGAAATGTAAACGCAATCATTAGTATTTTCAAATCGTTCCATAAGCAAATCGCATTTATTATATACGGTGATTATCCTTGAAGTTATACCTAATTCGGCTAGTAATTCCTCAGTCACTTTTTGGTGCAAAGTATGTTGCGAAGAAGATATGTCTACTATATCAAGTATTAAATCGGCATAAGTAATTTCTTCCAACGTTGATTTAAAAGACTCAATTAAACCGTGCGGTAGGTTGTTAATAAAGCCAACTGTATCAGTAAATATTACGTTTACTCCGTTTAAAGACATTTTGCGGGCTGTGGTATCAAGAGTTGCAAAAAGTTTATTTTCGGCAAGAACATTCGCTTGTGTTAGAAAATTAAAAAGGGTTGATTTTCCTGCGTTTGTGTATCCGGTTAGCGCAACAATAGGCACATTATTTTGCATTCTATTATTACGAGATACGCCACGTTGTTTTGTAATTTCTCTAAGTTTTTCATTAAGGAAGGTTATTCTGTCTTTAATTTTACGTTTGTTAACTTCAAGCTTTGTTTCGCCGGGACCACGTGTGCCAATACCGCCACCTTGACGTGTAAGTTCGCCAAGCTCCGACCTAAGGCGTGGTAAGTTGTATTTTAACTGAGCAAGCTCGACTTGAATTTTTCCTTGCGCCGAACTAGCGTGCATAGCAAAAATATCTAGAATTAGATTAGTTCTGTCAATTACAAGACAAGGTATTTTTTCTTGAATATTTCTAAGTTGTATAGGGGATAAAGTTTCTTCAAATACAACTAAATCGATGTCGTTTGCCTCAACTTGACTTGCAATTTCCAGTAATTTTCCACTGCCAACAACAGTCGCCTTATCTAAATATTCTTTATTTTGATTAACTGTAAGAACAACTTCGCCATCGGCAGTTTTTACCAATTCGGTTAATTCGTCAATATCGTATTGACTTTGATTGTTTATAAAAACGAGTAGCACTCGTTGTTTTTTTATTATATTATCTTCCATAATTTTTCCTTCATATATTTTATAGTTGCGCCATAAGGCAATTAGATATACCAAAAAAGCATTACACAAAAAATAAACATCAAAAAAACTTTTAAATCAATTTTAATGTCTTTGCGCTATTTTGGTACTTTTAGTTTTATTTTTTTTAAATCTTTACTTGCTCATTTGAGTTATTCCTTTATAGTATAATTCCAATATTTATTATTGGTTGATTGTTTTTTATTAGTTTCTTTGTAATTCGCTACGTTAAAAATTACTTATGATATTTATCAAAATCTCGTCTAATATTAAAGTATTTACTAATATTATTAAGGTTAGTCGTCTTTTTTGGAGTTAGGTTTTCTTAAAACAACTTGCTTAGAAGCTTTACGCCTAACGTCGTCGCTAATTGCTGCGTAATGTTTTTTTGTTGTGTTAACGTCTTTATGACCAAGAACGTCGGCAACTATATAAATATCGCCAGTTTGCCTATATAATTCTGTTCCGTAAGTGCTACGAAGCTTATGCGGAGATATTTTTTTAAGCGGACTAGCAATTTGACTATACTTTTTAACGATATTTTCAACTGAACGAGTAGAAATGCGCTTGTTTTGTAGCGATAAAAAGAATGCGTCTTGGTTAATTTCTTTTTGATTTTTGCGTAGCTGAGAATAATCGGCTAAAATTCCGCCAATTTCTTGACTGAAATATAAAACTACACGATTTCCGCCCTTGCGAGTTATTATAAAGCTAGCGTTATCAAAGTCGATGTCCTTGACATCTAGTCCAACAAGCTCGCTTATTCTTATGCCAGTGCCAAGCAAAAGCGCTACTATTGCAACGTCTCTTACGCTAGTGTTTTTGTGATAACTAAGTTGATGGGCGCTAAGTCCAATGCCTGTTTCGGCGCTTTCTAGGATACTTACAATCTCTTCGCCTTCAAGTCTAACAATTTCTTTTTCGTGAATTTTAGGAAGTCTTACGGGCGCAGTAGGGTCTTTTGACATCATTTCTTTGCGTATAAAGAATTTGATTAGCGCTCGAATAGAAGAAAGTTTTCTAGCTTTGCCTTTTTCTCCGTTGCTTATAGATTTTCCCTCAGCATTTTCGTAATAAGATAAGTAGCTAAGATATTTTTCGATATCGTAACTGCTTAAACCTTCAATGTCGCTTAAAGTAATTTGCTTGACGGCTTTGCCAACAAATTTGGTTTCGCTAGTGATGTATTTTAAAAATAACTTAATGTCATACATATAATTAAGCCGAGTTAGCGCCGTAGTGTTGTTTTCAATACCTATGCAGTATTCTCTACAAAACTCTGGCAGTTCTAAATCTAACATCTCATATATTTTATTAGAATTTTTATAATCTCTTTGAGCAAAATACGTCTTTTGTTTTTTCATATTATAATTATACCAAATTTACTCAAATATGTAAATGCTTATTTATTTATATTTTTTTGCTTGGTTTGATATTTGAGAAATATGCGATAGTTTTTAGCTATCGTAATTAAACATAAATTCTAAGAGGCTAGCGTAGCGTAAATCAAAATTCGCTGTTGCTTAATATAATATTAAAAATTAAATATAGTTAAAAGTTCAGTTAAAGAGATACAAAATATAATATTATTTGTGTAATAGTATATAGTAATTTAATTACGAAATTGGTAAGAATTTTAATTTATAAAGGCTAAATGGTACTAATTGACAAAATTGCTTGTATCTATGCGTAAAATTCGTGTTTTACGCATAGATACTTACCCCATAGACAACCCTCCCGATAGTCCTTTTGTTAAGCCACATATAATAAAAATTAAAAAATATCCATAAGAAAAGTATAATGTTCAATCAGCTGTATGTTCTTTTTGTAATTTGGTAAAACTTTTTCAATTAAATTTATATACAAATTTGTATTTTCACTTGCTATCAATTTATATAATTGACCTACTACTATGCACAGTTGTAGATTTGGTGGTAACTGTATTACGTTACTTCGTAATTTTAGCAAATTATCCTTGCACTCTCCCCAACAATTAAGGTTGTCGCATATTTCTATGCCCGACGGGCAAAGGCTTAATCTCGAACCGATTGCTGAAACATAATTTGGCAATTTTTGGCTTGCGGACTTCTTAATTATACCGCATAAAGCGTGTCGTCTCTTGTCGTAGCTATCAAACGATGCTTGGCTAAGCAGAATATCTTGTCTAGAAACGCTTGTATTTTTTTGTTTCGACGGCAGAACGTTATAAACGTAGCCATATAGAATTGTCTTTTTACAGGCGTAGAATTCTCGTAACATTTCTTGGTCAAATTCCACGCTAGGCTTTGTGTCAATAGACTTATTGGGTTTTAAGCTCCCACAACGTTCCCTTTCAGCGCCTTCTTTTTCCGGCGTAATAATAGTAATCGGCGCATATACACTCTCTACAAGCTTCTTTTCTAATTCTACAAGTGTCATATTCTTGGGAATTTGCGCAATTAAAGTGTCACTTTTAGTAGACAATTTAATCGAATTATACTTATGCCTCAATACTACTACGTCCATTCTCTTTCTCCAACTTAATTATAATACAGTCAAAATCTAGTATTTTAGATTAAAATTAAAGATTATGTAAAATTTTGTAATAATATGATAGGCATAGTATTATATATTCTTGACAAAGCTGTTATACTGTATTAAAATTAATATAGAATTACAAAGGATGGTTAAAAATATGGCAAATTTTGACTTTTTAAAAGGCAATATTGAAATAATCATTTTAAACGCCCTATCGTTACAAGATGGTTATGGATATGATATTGCAAAAGAAATTAAAGACAAAACGCAAAATTCCTATGAGATAAAACAGCCTACCCTTTACGCATATTTAAAAAGGTTAGAATTGCAAGAATTAATAACCTCTTATTGGGGTAGCGAATCTAGCGGCGGCAGAAGGCGCTATTATAAAATTACCGAAAAAGGTCGGCAATTTTGTCAAAATTTTAATCTAGAATGGAAATATCAAAAAACAGTTCTTGACACCCTTGTCCCCGACGACGATAGTTTGCCGATAACTCAAAAAGACACTACTTTGATGTTTGGCAAAAAAGTTAAAAAGCCCGTTCAAAAGATAACTCAAATCGAACAAGAAGAAATTGCTAAACAGCTTGATTTGCTAAAAGATGTTACTGCTTCTACACAATCAAAACCCTTGGCAAAAGCCGACGTTACTGCTTCTACGCAATCAAAGCCTTTGGCAAAAAATAATGATTTATTAATAGAAGAAGAAGTAACCGCCCCAGCGCCCACCACTTTCCTATCTTACAAGAAATCAAGTCTTGAACATAAGCCGATTGCTACAACTTCACAAATTGAAGATGTTTCTAATCCTGATATAGACTTGCAACCTTACGCTCCAAATAAAGAAGAATTTTTAGAAAAATTTAATAAAAAAGCGCAAGAAATTATTGATAAAAATATCCAAACGGCTCAACCTGATGTTAAAGAAGTTTTAACCGAAACAAGTTATGATGATGTTTCAACTAATTCGACAGCTCAACAGACTAATTATAAACACGTATTTAATACTCTACTTAAAACTCAGTTAGACGACTCGGCGTTACATAGCGCCGACGTAGACATTCAACCCGAGATAAAGAGTTCGCAAACGTCTTCCCTAGACGAACTTGCAGACTCACTAGCAAAAGTTGGTATTAAGCTTAAAGTTTACAATAATCAAATATCTAACTATGCTCCCCAAGCTATGCTGTACAAAAATAAAATTATTTTTGTTTCAATTTGGCTAACGTATTTTGCGACCGCTATTGAAATGCTTTTTGTTTGGCTTGCAGGCATTAATGTTTTACCTATCAACACATTAATTATTTATTGGTTATGCCTAGCTACCCTACCTATTGCGTTAACGATACTTTACATAATCAACCCAAATAAAAAGACTAAACCGATATTTAATTTTAAGTACCATATAGTTAATGCGCTTATTGGCGCAGGACTTATAATTATTTTAGTATTTTCATTGTTTGTACTATTTGGTTGTTTGTTTAGCGACACTGTCCAGCTATTAACCTATGTAATCTTACCTTTGATTGTCGCTATAAACGTACCGATGTATCCAGTATTCTATAAACTTATATTCAAAAAAATGTTGATATAACTAATACAATTTTAAGTTAAAAATAATAAAAGTCATTTTTTAAAAAAAGTATCTCCAAAGAGATACTTTTTTGTTTATAAAACTAGGTAAAATGTGTTTTGTTATAATATTTGTAGTCAACGATTAAAAAAGTGATAGAGTCAATTATAGGTCGGTTTTATGAGCTTTAATCTCTTGCGTAGCTAAATCATCGCAAATTTGATTATATTTATCTCCGGAATGTCCCTTAACCTTTACAAAAATTAAGGTATGAATTTCTATAAGTTCCAGCAATTCTTCCCATAGGTCTTTATTCTTAACATCTTGTTTTGAGGAATTAATCCAACCGTTGCTAGACCACTTTCTTAACCAGTTGTTGTTAATAGCGTTTACAACATAAGAAGAATCAAGATTTATTTCAACTTCGCAAGGCTCTTTAAGCTGTTTGAGCGCATTAATTACAGCTTTAAGTTCCATTCTATTGTTAGTGGTTGCCACTTGGTAGCCACTAAGTTGTTTAACATTGTTATTATAAATTAGCACAGCTCCCCAACCGCCGTTACCGGGATTGCCCGAGCAAGCTCCATCGGTATAAATAATTACTTTTTTCATAATTTTCCTACTTATTGACAGATTTCTTATTGACACAACGACAAAAATATTTTATAATACTCTTACTTAGGGGAGTGGCTCAACGGTAGAGTAGTGGTCTCCAAAACCATTGGTTGCGTGTTCGAATCGCGTCTCCCCTGCCAGCAGTCCAAAATCACAATATATAGTGGTTTTGGGCTATTTTTATGCCTACATCTTGTATTGTTTGAGAATGTTGGCGCAAAAATGGCGTAAAAATTTATTTAGACATAGATTGATGTACTTACATTATACGTATTTTAATGTATATAGTCAAATAAATTGACAAATGAAAAGTTTAAGTATTAAAACAAAAAATAACTCTCTACCTAAGTAGAGAGTTAAAATTTGATTGTTATTTAGCTATGTCAACGCTACGTGTTTCTCTAATAACGTTAACTTTAATTTGACCTGGATATTCAAGCTCTTGCTCGATTTTTCTTGCTATGTCCTTAGCTAGCAATATTGTCGATTCGTCGTTGACAACTTCGGGTTTAACGATAATACGTATTTCCCTACCTGCTTGAACAGCAAAACACTTTTGAACGCCGTCAAATTGATTGGCAATTTCTTCAAGTTTTTCAAGTCGTTTAACATAGTTTTCAAGTGTTTCACGCCTTGCGCCCGGTCTAGCAGCTGAGATAGAGTCTGCCGCAGCTACAAGCACAGCTTCAACGCAAGTTGGTTCTACGTCGCCGTGATGAGCTTCAATACAATTAATGACTTCTTTACTCTCTTTGAATTTTTTAGCGATGTCTGCGCCGATTTCAATGTGAGTGCCTTCGGTTTCGTGGTCGACTGCTTTGCCTATATCGTGTAACAGTCCGCCTCTTTTTGCAAGTTGTATGTCAACGCCTAATTCCGCCGCCATAAGTCCTGCAAGATAAGATACTTCCATTGAGTGTTTTAAGACGTTTTGCCCGTAACTTGTGCGGTATTTAAGCCTGCCTAATAATTTGATAATTTCGGGGTGTAGATTAAATACGCCGGTATCAAATGAAGCTGACTCGCCGTCTTCTTTAATAGTGATATCCATTTCTTTGCGAACTTTTTCGACTGTTTCTTCGATTCTTGCCGGATGAATACGCCCGTCGGTAATTAATTTTTCAACCGTTATACGAGCAATTTGTCTACGAACAGGGTCAAAACCTGACAAAATTACTACTTCGGGAGTGTCGTCTATTATTAGTTCGACGCCGGTAGCATTTTCAAGCGAACGAATATTGCGACCTTCTCTGCCGATTAGTCTACCCTTCATTTCGTCGTTAGGTAGTGAAACAGTGGTGATTGTGATTTCGGCTACTTGATCCGAAGCGCATCTTTGTATTGCGCCACAAATAATTTCTTTTGCCTTTTTTTCGCCGTTTTCTTTTGCCTCAGCCTCAATGTCACGAACAAGACTTGCCGCATCTTTGCGAGCGTCTGCAAGCATAATGTCAACCAACTCTTGTTTTGCATCTTCTTTGGTCATCTTGGACACCGCTTCAAGCTCGGCTAAAAGTTTATCGTTAAATTTGTCAATTTCGTTTTGCTTTTTAGCTAATTCGCTTTGTTGGGCGCTTAGATTTTTTTGAATTTGTTCGGTTTGTTCAACTTTTTTGGATAAATTTTCTTCTTTACGGTCTAAATTTTCTTCTTTAAGAAGTAGCCTAGCTTCTTGTTTTTTTGCTTCGGCGCTTCTTTCTTTGAGTTGTTTGTCCAACTCGGTTTTGAGTTTAAGGGCCTCTTCCTTCGCTTCTAGTATTGTTTCCTTTTTAATAGTTTTTGCTTCTGCTGTCGCATCGTCTATTATAGATTTAACATAATTTTGCGCATTGCCAATTTTGCCTTTAATAATTTGTTTATATATGACAAAGCCTAACGGACCGCCTACCAGAATACCAATAATTGGTAAAATAATGTACCAAACTACATCGGTTGCAAAGAAGAAACCTAGCAAATTGTGAATCATAGTTCCTCCTAGATTGTTGTATTAAGTTTTCAATTTTCAAAAGTAGCAATATATGCAATTACAGCTTATTGTTAAAATCAAACTACATATAATATAACCTTATTTAAATCAAAAGTCAAGGTTATTATAAAACTATATGGTTATTTTTAGCAAAAATAAAAGACCTATACTAAGGTCTTTTATCAATTAAAATTATTCGTTAATTTCTTCGGCGGGTTTCAAATAAGTAGCACGAATTTTTGTTTCTAACTCTTTCATAAGCTTAGGATTAGCTTCTAGATAAGCTTTTACATTTTCTTTGCCCTGACCTATCTTGTCGCCGTTGTAAGAAAACCAGCTACCGCTCTTTTCGATTAAACCGCTATCGGTTGCTAAATCTAGAATACAACCCGATTGCGAAATGCCTTTTCCGTACATAATATCAAATTCGGCAGTTTTAAAAGGTGGCGCAAGCTTGTTTTTAACAACTTTAATTTTTGTGCGGTTACCCATCATATCCGCTCCGTCTTTGATTTGGTCGGTTTTTCTAACGTCAAGTCTTACGCTTGAATAGAATTTTAATGCCTTGCCACCCGTTGTTGTTTCGGGGGAACCAAACATAACGCCAATTTTATCTCTAAGTTGGTTGATAAATATTATGCAAGTATTAGATTTATTGATTATTGCAGTTAATTTGCGTAGAGCTTGCGACATTAACCTAGCTTGTAGTCCTAAGTGATTATCTCCCATATCGCCTTCAATCTCGGCTTTTGGAGTAAGCGCAGCGACCGAGTCAACTACGATTAAGTCGATTGCGCTACTGCGTACAAGATATTCGGTAATATCTAAGGCTTGTTCGCCGTTGTCGGGCTGTGAAATATATAAATTCTCTAAATCTACGCCTAAATTAGAAGCGTAAACTGGGTCTAATGCGTGTTCTGCGTCGATAAAGGCAGCCGTACCGCCTAGTTTTTGCACTTCGGCAATAATATGTAGCGAAACGGTAGTTTTGCCCGAAGACTCAGGCCCGTAAATCTCAACAACTCTACCCTTAGGAACTCCGCCAATGCCAAGAGCAATATCGAGAGTCAAACAGCCTGTGGGAATAACGTCAATACTGCGTGTTGCAGCGCCTTGTCCTAATTTCATAATAGCGCCTTTGCCAAATTGTTTCTCTATTTGCAATATTGCTTGGTCTAAGGCTTTCTTTTTGTCGTCCGTCATTATAAACTCCTTTTAGAATATTTTAATATATTTAATTAGCAAAAACAACGCCGTATTCGCCATTTTTTTGCGTATAGTGTTGCGGTCGCCATTGTGAGTAATATTATATACTTGTTTTTTACCGCTTTTATTAGTAATACAAATATAACACAAACCTTGTAATAAATCAATATTATTTTGCATTTCTGCATAACCAGTTATTGAAAGAGCGTAGTCGCAATTAGAATTTGTCATAAGTCCGCTTGCCATTTGTTCGGCAACCTGAGTAGAAACTGCCGAATATGTCAATAGGTCTCGGTTGGAAACGTCGAGCCTATCGTGTTTAGCCTTGTTTGAATAAGTAACAAGACCTTCGGTAAGAACTTTACTTGCGCCCGAAATTTCTACAATGCTTGAAGCGATTAATCCGCCGGTCACAGATTCGGCAAGCGAAAGTAGTTTGCCTTTAAGCGTAAGTAAATTTACAGCCACGCTTTGTAAACTGCGATTTTCAAGACAATATATTTCTTCAAATTGTTTTACTACCTTAGAGATAATTACATCTTTGGTTGAAGTTGTAATTTTAAAGGTAAAGGCAATAGAGAGCAAAGTATCTAGATAATTTGTATAAGTGTTTATGATTACGTCTTTGCAAGCAAGTCCGCTAAGCTTACTCTCTACTTCTTGTTTAGTTAATCCAAAAAGTTTAAAATAAGAAATTTCAGCTATACCATATCTTGGCAACAATATTTTTTTAATAAAAGTTTGGTAAAAATATTCCTGCGCTTTAACATTTTGCGGTAAAGTAATAATAAGACGACCGTCAACATCGCCTATAAGCATAACGTCCTCGTTATATGTTTCAAAAGAAAAGTTCAAAGGTAATTTAGAATTTGCCGTTGCGACAAATTCGTTAACGCCTGTCGAAATGTAAAAATTAGCTAATTTATCGTTTGTTTTGGCGGACAAATTGAGCTGTTTTAAACCCTCGCCAACTATAATTAAGCAGTCGCTATTTGTTATTTCTCCGCCACATTGATAGTTTGCATCTAAACAGTCACAGCGAAGAATGTTAAATAGCTTGTCGCAAACGGTATTTGCGGAATAGATTAAAATCATTTTTATGCCTCGGCAAAAACGTTTTTATTTTGAATTAGATATACTATGCCAGAAATAATAGTTAATAAAACGGCTAAACCGAGAGTACTATACGCTAATATGTATATAACATCGTAAAAAACTTGGGAAACAGCAACTAGTTGAGTCTTCATATTGAGTAACATTGTAATCGGTAAAGCTATGGTTTGCATAACGGTTTTTAGTTTGCCGTATATGTTAGCTTGAACAATTACTCCCTTACTTGCCGCAACTTGACGAACCATACTTATGAGCAGTTCTCTTGCAATTATGACTGCGCCAAAAATTGTGCAAATCCATTTAGGTTCAAGCATTTGACTGTACGCTATTAAAAATAAAGCAAATCCTACAAGTAGTTTATCGGCGATTGGGTCAAGTAATTTACCTAAATTAGTGACCATATTATATTTACGAGCAATATGACCATCTAGTAAATCGGTAAGAGCGGCAATAATAAATATGCCTATTGCAACAAGCGGAGCGTAAGCAAAGTCTAATAAATAGACTACTGCAAATACTGGAATTAGGGCAATTCTTAGTAGAGATAATTTGTTAGGTAAGTTCATAGTATTTCTCCTATTAAATCGTAGTCGGTATTTTGTGTAATATTTGCGTTATAAAATTGACCGATAGTCAATTCTTTGTCACTATAAATATAAACAATCCCGTCGATATCGGGGGCTTGATACATACTCCTTGCTATGTAACAATCGTCTAATTTTTCTTCTACAACCACTTCTAACTGTCTGCCAACATATTTATGTAAATTTTGACAAGAAATCTTTTGTTGAAGTTGATATAATTTTTTAACCCGAGTTTCTTTTGTGCGCTTATCTATTTGTTCAAACTTTGCAGCAGGCGTGCCTTCCTCTATCGAATACGCAAAAAAACCTACGTTATCAAGTTTGTATTTTTTTAAAAAGGTAGCGACTTTATTAAATTTTGTTTGGTCTTCATAAGGAAAACCGCATATAAAGGTTGTTCGTAGCGCAATATCGGGATAATTTGCGGTAAGATTGTCGAATAAGTCGTAGACTTGTTGTTCGTTAGTTTTGCGATTCATTTTAGCGAGAATGAAGTCGTCTACGTGTTGTAGCGGTATGTCTATGTATTTAGCAATTTTGTTTGAGGCGGTTATTAGTTTTAGCAAACTATCGTCGACGAGTTCGGGGTAACAATATAAAATACGTATCCAATGTAAATTTTGTATAGCCGTAAGCTGAGTTAGAAGTTCGACTAAACTAGGTTTGCCATATAAGTCGAAACCGTACTTAGTTGTATCCTGAGCGACTAAAATGACTTCTCTTACGCCCCCATTTACCAAGTCGACTACTTCATCGATTATATTTTTAATCGGCCTTGACCTAAATCTACCCCTTATATAAGGTATTGAGCAGTAAGAACAAAAATTATTACAGCCATCGGCAATTTTTACATAAGCATAATGACTTGGAGTAGATACAATTCTTTTGCCTTGCGAAACTGTGTCTAATTTAGAAATAGGACAAATAAAGCGTTGGGTCGAGTTAAAACAGCTGTCTACAACTTTAACTATGTCTTCATAATTTGCTCCGCAAATACAATCTGCCTCTGTCAAATCTTTGTAAAGTTCCTGACCATAAATTTGTGGCAAACAGCCGGTAAGAATTATTTTTTTACATAAATTATTTTTATATTGTGACAACTCAATAACTTTATTGATTGACTCTTGTCGTGCCGACTCAATAAAACCGCAAGAATTTACTATAATAATTTGGGCGTCTTCTTTTTGACTGAGCGTATATCCGCTTTCGACAAGTTTGTAGGCCATTATCTCGCTGTCAATTCTATTTTTATCGCAACCCAAAGACTCAATGTAAAAGGTTTGCTTATTCTCCATACAATTCGTTAAACTCCTCCATTGTGATTAGAACTTTGCGAGATTTGCTACCGTCAAAATTGCTAATATATTTTCTACGGTCAAATTCTTCGATAAGTCGTCCGGCTCTACTATATCCAATGGAAAAACGGCGTTGCAACATAGATATCGAGGCATTATTTGACTCTACGCAAAATCTCAACGCTTCGATAAAATATGGGTCTAATTCTTCTTCAAGCTCTTCAACGCTCTTAGTCTTTTTAACCTTTAAAATTTTGTTAGAAATTTCTTCGTCGAAATAAGCGGTATTGTTGCGAGCAATAAAAGTAAGTACTTTTTCGACTTCGCCCATTGTGACAAGCGCGCCTTGAAGTCTTACGGGCTTAGGCGTCATTGAGGACATATAGAGCATATCACCCTTGCCCAAAAGTTTTTCTGGCCCGCCTTGATCAAGAATTGTTTTACTGTCGCCACCCGAAACAACTCTTAAAGCCACTCTACAAGGGAAGTTGGCCTTAATTGTGCCTGTAAGTACGTCTACGCTAGGTCTTTGCGTCGCAAATACAAGGTGAATACCGGCAGCTCTTGCTTTTTGAGCCAAACTCTTAATACGACCTTCCAAATCTTGCTTGTGATAAGTCATAAGGTCGTTAAGCTCGTCGATTACAAGGACTATTCGAGGTAGAAGTTGTGTCGTTTCTTTATCAATCATATTATTGTATTGAAGCACGTCCTTTGCGCCTAACTCTTTAAATAAAGTATACCTACGTTCCATTTCGTCTATTAAATAGCTTAGCGAAGAAATGCACTGCTCGGGGTCGGTAACAACTTGATTAACCAATAAGTGAGGCGAACTTGCAAAAATAAAGAATTCGACTTGTTTAGGGTCTACGAGTATAAATCTTAATTCTTCGGGAGAATATTTATACATTAGACTTATAATTAATGAATTTAAAAGTACGCTTTTTCCCGTGCCGGTCGAACCTGCAATGAGTAAGTGTGGCATATCCGCAAGGTCGGGAACAATTTGTTTGCCACCAATATCTGTGCCAAGAGCAAAAGTAAGGTTACCCTTTGCTCTATAAAAGTCGGGCGTATCAATAACTGTTTTGAGCGCAACTGTTTCTTTAATGCGGTTAGGAACTTCTATGCCAAATAAATCTTTACCGAATATTTGCGGTTCTATTCTAACCATACCAACAGCCGAAAGATTAATACCTATGTCGTCTGCAAGCGCCATAACACGCTTGATAGAAATACCCGGCGCCATTCGCAATTCGTACCTTGTTACGGTAGGACCGGGAACGATATTTTCGACTTTTGCCTCAATGCGGAAGGAAGTTAGAATATCTTCAAGCAATTTTGCTGTTTCGTTATAATTTTCGTCTTCCTTAGATATTTTTATCGGCGAATCGTTTAATAAATCAATAGGAGGCGAAATATAAGGTTTGTAATGATAAAGTTGTTCGGCTACGTTATCTTTAATATTTAATGCAATTTGATATGCTTGTTTGCCTTGCTCGGTTTCAATAGGTTTTTCAGTATAAGAAATTACCTGTTTAGGCTTGCTAACTTCTTTTGTTACAAATAATTCTTCAACTTCGTCAATTCCCTCGTCGTCAAGCTCAACTGGTTCGGCTTGCTTTGCGTATATTTCAGCAGGAGAAACGGCTTCGGTAGGTTTAACGTTGTAAATCGGGCTTGGCTGAGGCGATATCGGTTTTGTTTCGACTTGTTTAAAAGTAGTTTCTTCAACGTAAAAAGGGTTTATTTGTGGTTTTGTATCTACTTGTGTTTCTAGACTAACTTTTGACAAATCGAGTATTTGCGAGCTGTCAAAGTTAGCGTTTGCCGAAGAATTGTTAATATGTTCGTTAATCTTTTCTTTTTCTTTGTTCTTTTTCTCTCTAATAGC
Source organism: Clostridia bacterium (assembly GCA_036654455.1). Taxonomy (NCBI): domain Bacteria; kingdom Bacillati; phylum Bacillota; class Clostridia; species Clostridia bacterium. Next base: position 185,918 of record JAVVRZ010000001.1, read on the forward strand.
CTTAGTGACAGCGTCGGCGTCAACAGGCTCGACCATATCAAAAGGACGAGTCGGTTTGATAAACTCTCTATCGGTGCTTGACATAGAGGGTTTTTCTTCAATAGGCTTATCGAATACGCTTATTGGGGCTTCGGGATAAGTAGTAGGCTTAGTTAGAGGAATAATATCGGTTGTTGAATATTCCTTTTGTGGAGTTTGTTTATCCGGTACGGTGTTTCCATATAGAATTTTTAAGGAATTTTCTAAATTATCAATGGTAGTTTTTTGCTTTTCCGCTGGTTTTTGGTCTATGTCTTTTGTCGGTTGTTGAGCGACAGGCTTAGGAGTTTTAACTAAATCATTTGCAAATACCGATAAAAATAACATTAAAAGCATGCAAACAATAAACAAAAAGTATGCGAGAAGCATTGATGTCTTTGCGACAGGATAAACTACTGCGCCGGCGATTACTCCGCCAAAACTTGGATAATTATTAAAATTGTAACACTGCTTAATATAATCGACATAGCTTACTTCAACGCCTAGATAGATGGAAGAAGTAGCTAAATGTACAAACAAAACTATGGTGTAATATAGTAATATGAAACAAATAATTTGTTTAGCGGTAACCTGTATTTTTTTGTCGGCAAGGACAAAAGCGCATACGGCAATTATGCTAATTAATATTCCAAAAGAAGAAAGTCCAAAGCAACCAAAAAAGAATTCGGCGATTACTCTACCAAATTTAAACATATATTTGCCTGTTATTAGACATATAAAGATTATTGCAGAAAGAATTACAAATATTAGACTAACAATCTTTCTTGCTGGAAATTTTTTGGAGTTTTGAACAGTTGTCATTTAATACCTTTCTCCCCTTTGTAGTGTTGACATTATAGCACTCTTTGCCGTACAAAGCAAGCCCCAAATTTAAAACTAAAAGAAATAATGTGTCTATTTTTTAACTTTTATTAAATTGTAGTTTGGCGCTTTAACTCCTACGTATACGCTAGCAGGAACACAACTAAATATTTTTTGAGTAGCGTTTGCGATATCTTTTATAGTTACTCTTTCAATTTCGGCAAGTTGTTCTTCAATGCCTTTAATCTTGTCGGTACGTAATAGTTGCGAACCGTTAGAACGCATAACGGACATTGTATTTTCCTGAGATAATTTAATGCTACCTAATATTTGTGACTTACTGCGTAAAAACTCTTGTTCGGTAATGCCTTTTGCCACTAATATATCAATTTGTTTATGCAAAATATCTACGACTTTACTAAGCTTGTTTGGATTTGTTCCACAATAAAGTTCTAAATAACCGCAATCGCTGTAAGCCGAATTATATGCGTATACCGAATAAGCTAAACCGTTCTTCTCCCTTATTGCTTGGAAAAGTCTGCTTGAAACGCCTCCTCCAAAAGCTATCGCAAGAAGTACGGTAGCTGGAAAAAGACTGTCGTTGTAGCTAAAAGAAGGATATGCAAGCGCTATATGAGATTGTTCGGTATCTTTGAATGCGTGAGAAAAGTCGCTTTTAAATTCGGGCAAAACCTCGATAGTGTTTGTGTTTCTTTTATTAAGTTGTGACTCAAAATATTTTTGCGTAAGTTCGATAGCTTCTTCGAAAGTTGTATTGCCGGCAACCGAAATAACTATGTTGTTAGGCGTGTACCTTAAACGCATAAAAGCTTGCAAACTCTCTCTGGTTGCTTGATTGATGTTTTTAGGCGTGCCTAGTATTGTTTGACCCAAACTTGTTTTTCCAAACAAATTTTGAGCAAGCATATCGTGGCAAACTTCGTCGGGGGTATCTTTATCAACCGAAATTTCTTCTTTAATTACTCTTTTTTCTAAATTAAGTTCTTTTTCGGCAAAAGTAGAATTTAGAAAAATATCCGCAAGTAAATCAAAACTATCTACGAGATTATCTTTACCTGTTTTTGTATAAAAACAAGTCGTGTCTTTGCTTGTGAAAGCGTTAATTGTACCGCCTAAGCTATCTATCTCATTAGAAATTTGCGTCGCAGAGCGTCTGCTAGTGCCTTTAAATAGCAAGTGTTCTATAAAATGAGAGTAGCCGTTGTTAGTTTCGTCCTCGTATCTACTACCGCTTTTTACTAAAATTCCCATACTTACCGAATATATATTATCGTATTTGTAAAAAACTAATCGTAATCCGCTTTCAAATTGTTTAATTTGAGCTTCCAAACTATTTTTCTCCTTTGATTTATTATATATCAACTTATGTTTTGACTAACTGTGGTAAGTTCAAACCCATTTTGCTGATAATATTTTATAATGTTTTCGAGAGCGTCTAAGGTTGAACGTGTTAAATGCATAAGAATTAGTTCTCCGTTACTGGGGTTTTTAGTCGCTCTTTTAAATATTAAATTGCTATCCTTATCTCGCCAATCGATAGTGTCTTTGCTCCACATAATTGTCTTGTAACCTAGTTCGGTTGCCTTTTCAAGCGTATGCTTGCCATAAGCTCCCGAAGGAGGGGCAAATAAAGTCATTTGTACCCCGGTCAAACTCTCAATTAATTTATGCGTTAGAAAAATTTCATTATAATTCTCGGTTGCGTTAATTTTGTCGTGAGATAAATGAAAATATCCGTGATTTCCAAGTTCGTGTCCACGCTCTACAATTTTTTTAAGGTCGCTTACGTGCTTTTCAACCCAACAACCACCTACAAAAAACGTTGTTTTAATTTTATATTTATCAAGAATTTGAAGCGTTTTATCTAAAAATTCCTCGCCCCAATACAAGTTAATCATAAGGGTCACACGCTTTTTGTTTGAGTTTCCCCTATCGATTATTTGTTTTTCTCCAAGAACGGCAAGAGCTGAATTTGCGTTAAAACAAGCAAAACCAACAGAAATAACAACTATTGCTATTATAACATTACTTACAACATTAATAAAGATATTTTTCTTTTTTTTCATAAATTACCTCTTTATACTGTATGTTGTAGCTAAATTGCTTATGAAAAAATAGCTCCGTAAGATACGGAGCTATTGATTAATTAAATTTATTTAATTTTTTAGAGTTTTAAGGTCAACATTGATTTGATTTATTAGAATTTCTTGATTAGTTTAAGGTCAATTCTACCTTTTTCGTCAACTTTGAGAACTTTTACTTTAACTCTGTCGCCGACATTTACAACGTCGGTAACTTTCTCAACTCTTTCTTTACTTAACTTAGAGATGTGAATCATACCATCTTTGCCGGGAGCAAGTTCGACAAATGCGCCAAACTCTAAACAACGCACTACGTTTCCGTCAAATTCGTCGCCAACTTCTGGGTCTTTTGCAATCGCAAGAACCATTGCCTTTGCCTTGTTAGACATTTCTTGGTCTGCCGTTGCGATAAATACTACGCCGTCGTCGGTAATATCAATTTTAACGCCTGTTACTTCGATAATCTTGTTTATTACTTTGCCACCGCTACCGATAACTTCTCTAATCTTGTCGGGGTTGATGTTAAAGCTAATAATTTTGGGAGCGTATTTAGATAATTGTTTGCGAGGAGCGGGCAAAACTTTTGCCATTTCGCCGAGTATAAATAGTCTACCTTGTCTAGCTTGTTCAAGAGCGGTTGAAAGAATATTCTCGTCAATGCCCTTAATCTTAATATCCATTTGAATAGCGGTAATACCCTTAGCTGTGCCGGCTACTTTAAAGTCCATATCGCCCAAGAAATCTTCAAGACCTTGAATATCGCTTAGAATTGCAACTTTGCTACCGTCTTCTGCTTTCATAAGTCCCATAGCTATACCTGCAACGGGAGCTTTAAGAGGAACGCCTGCGTCCATAAGAGCAAGAGTCGAACCGCATATACTTGCTTGCGAAGTACTGCCGTTACTACTTACAACTTCCGAAACAGTGCGAATTGCGTAAGGAAATTCGCTTTCGCTAGGAATAACTGGGTCAAGGGCTCTTTCAGCTAATGCGCCGTGACCAATCTCACGTCTACCAGGACTTTTAAGTTGCTTTGCCTCGCCTGTGCTATATGGCGGGAAATTGTAATGGTGCATATATCTCTTGAAACTTTCCTCTTCGTCAAGTTGTTCAAGTTTTTGTACTTCGGAGATTGTGCCTAAGGTTGCAGTTGTAATTACTTGTGTCATACCTCTTGTAAATACTGCCGAGCCGTGTACCCTAGGAAGTATGCCGGTATCACACCAAATAGGACGAATTTCAGTTGTTTTTCTGCCGTCTGGACGAATACCTTCGTTAAGAATTTTTGCTCTAACTTTTTCTTTGGTCATTTTATAAAGAACTGCGTTTACAAAGGGAACAGCTTCGGGAAGTTCGGCTGTAAAATGTTGTGTAACTTCTTTGTTAAGGTTGTCTTCGTTTTGTTGTCTTTCTAGCCTATCGAAAGTGTCAAGCGCTTTGTCAAGTTTAGCGTCGGCAAAACCACGTATCGCTGTGTCAAATTCTACCGGCGTTTCGTGACAGTCGGGCGTAACTTTGTCTTTACCAACTTCACGAACTATAAATTCGATAAAGTCGCATTGTCTTTTTATTTCTTCGTGACCAATTAAAATAGCGTCGAGCATTTCTTTTTCGGTAACTTCGTTAGAGCTAGCTTCGACCATCATAATAGCGTCTTTTGTACCTGATAAGTTAAGGTTGATTTTGCTTTTTTCTTTTTGTTCGTTGTTAGGGTTGATAATATATTTGCCATCAACATAACCTACTACGACACTACCCGTTGGACCTGCAAAAGGTATGTCCGAAATTGATAAAGCTATTGAACTACCTATCATACCGTACACTTCGGGTTGAACGTTAGGTTCAACCGACATTGCTGTTGCAACTACGGCTACGTCGTTTAGAAAACCCTTAGGGAAAAGCGGTCTAATAGGACGGTCGATTAGTCTTGATGTTAGTATAGCCTTGTCTGTTGGGCGTCCTTCTCTCTTTTTAAATCCTCCCGGAATTTTACCGACGCTGTACATCTTTTCTTCAAAGTCTACTCCTAAGGGAAAGAAATCTATCCCTGCCCTAGGCGTATCGGCTAGCGTTACGTTAACCATAACTACGGTTTCGCCAACGTGAATCATACAAGAGCCGTTTGATTGTTCGGCGTACTTGCCAATTTCTACCGACATCGTGCGTCCGCCAACCTCAGTTTCAAAGATGTTGTAAACTCGATTGCCAATTTGTTCTGTTTTCTTTACATAATTACTCATTCTCTTCTTCTCCTATTTATTACGAAAAAAAGGGGTGGTATTTACCTCCCCTTTTATTGATGTTTACTTTCTTAGATTTAGCTTAACTATGATATCTCTATATCTTTCAATATCAAGCGCTTTAAGATAATCTAGTAGACCTTTTCTATGACCTACCATTTGTAGTAGACCTCTTCTGCTGTGGTGGTCTTTCTTATGAATTTTTAAATGTTCGGTTAAGTGATTAATGCGGTCTGTAAGCAAAGCGATTTGCACTTCGGGCGAACCTGTATCTCCCTCTTTGCGAGCGTATTGCGCAATAATTTGTTGTTTGGTTTGTAGTTCTTCCATTGTTGTTACCTCCATTATTTTATTAAGCCATTAAACAAAGTAAAGCGCCGGAGTAGTTTCGCATAAACTTTGTAAAAGGACATTTATTATTATACCACAAATATGTATGTTTGTAAACATATTTTGTATTATTCTTGGTCGTCTTCCTTCTTTTTGTGAGGAGGTCTTTCGACTTCGACGGGTCTTTCCATTGTTGCTTTACGAGAAAGAGTAATGCGTCTATTCTCAATATCAAAGTCAATTACTTGTACGTCGATTTCGTCGCCAACTTTCAACGCTTCGTTAATATCGCCTAACCATTCCCAAGAAACGTTGCTAATGTGAAGTAGTCCGTCAATACCTTTGTCAAGTTCAATAAATGCGCCGAAAGGTAATATTCTCGCTACCTTACCTTTAACAACTGCGCCGATAGGAAATTTCTCTGCGGCTACTGCCCAAGGGTGCGGTTGAAGCTGTTTGTAACCTAAGCTAACACGCTTAGTATCTCTATCTAATTTAAGTACTAAAAAGTCATAAGTTTTGTTAAGTTCGAGTATATCTGCTGGTTCTTTGATGGGATTCCAAGATAAATCTGACAAATGAGCCAAGCAATCGAAGTGATTAACTTCTACAAATGCGCCAAAGTTAGAAAATCTTACAACTTTACCTTCGACGATTTCGTTTACTTCGATATTGTTCCAAAATTTGTCTTCTTTTTCTTTCTTTTCACGAATGATAAACTCTCTGTGGGAAGCGACAATCTTCTTTTTTGCGCTGTCTACGCCATCGGGCAAAGCTAGCAAACTAAGTGTTTTGCCAACATATTGCTCTAAGTTCTTAACAAAGCCTTCTCTTATTTGAGAAGCGGGAACGAATACTGTATAGCTACCTAGTCTTGAAAGTAATCCGCCCTTTACAGCCTTAGCCATTACTAGGTCAAAAGACTTGCCTTCTACGATACCGTCAACTAATTCGTCGTCTTTGTACAATATATCAATTTCTTTTTTAGAAAGAAGAACTCTCTTGTCTGTTGATGTTACCATACATTCGATTGTGTCGCCAACATTGATGTTTTCTTTGGCTATTTCCCAGTTCTCTACTGCGAGCTCCTCATTGGGGATAAATCCATCACCCTTTGAATTAGGTATTTGTAATGAAACGCCGTCGTCGTGCTTTTCAATAACTTTACCTTTAAGTTTAGAACCCTTTTTGTAGCGTCTTTGAGACATTTTGTCTACGGTTTCGGTAAATAAATTTTTAGCTATTACTTCCTTAACCTCTGCGACTTCACCGTTGTTTTTTGCTTCTGCAACCATCTGTGATAAAACCTCCTCCATCAACTCCTTTGGAGTTGAAGCACCTGCAATGATACATATTTTTAAATTTTTTGGTAAATTTACAATTTCATTTGCATTTTCGATTAATATAGCCTTAGCGTATTTGCTAGCTAGGGAAAATAGCTTATTTGTGTTACTGCTTTGCTTATCCCCAACAACAATCGCTAAATCGCTCATCGAAGCGATATATTTAGCAAATTCTTGCCTATCTAGTGTAGTATAACAAATAGTATTGAAAATTTCAAGCATTTTCACGCTATCTGTCAAAAGATTTCCAAGCGCAGGCTTAACTAGTTCGGCATTATAGGTTGTTTGAAACATTACAAGAACTTTCGAATACTTGTTTAGGTCAATTATTTGAGTTCCGTCGGTAATCAAGGCAGTATTGTCGCACCAGCCATTAATACCTATTATTTCCGGGTGAGTTGACGAACCTATAAGAACTATTTTGTATCCGTTGTCGTAATATTGTTTAGCCCGAATTTGTATAATTTTTACATAGGGACAAGTAGCGTCTATGACCTTAATATTATTTTGCATACAGTAATCAAATACGGTTGGACTTGCTCCGTGCGCTCTAATTATCAGCGTATCGCCATTATGTAATTTAGTAATATCTTCAATCGGTTTGATACCTTTGCTTTGTAAGTCTTGTACAACCCTATTATTATGCACAAGCTCGCCAAAAGTGTAGGTATTAGGTTGATTGATGTATTTGTTAGCCCTTGCTACGGCGCTAGCTACGCCCTTACAAAAGCCTTTGTCTTTGCCTAAATAAATTATCATATTTTACGCTCTAACAAATTTAATTATTGTTATCTTGGGTATCGGCTTGATTTTTGTCAACTTTGTCGTTGCAGATAAGTTCATATTCCTTCGCAAGCTCTTTTACGGCTTGATGTTGAATAACTTCTCTTACCGTCTTTTCTTTATTTATGCCTTCTTTATTTATAATAAACTGTTCTCGTTGAATAATTTCATTTCTACGTCTTTTGCGGTGAGTTATTCCTTTTTCTTTAAGTAGGTTAATTAATTCTTGGCGTGTTTTATCCATATAATAGGCTACTTTTGTAGTGGCTTCGGCAAGAACTTGTTTTGTAAGTTGTTTGCCATAATATTCGTCAAGAGTAAATTCGTCGCCAACGAGAAAATAATTTTTACAAAAGGCTTTTGTACGGTCAAAAATATAGATAGGTCTAATTGGCGATTTTGTTTTGATAGCAAGCATAGCCGTACCAACTTTAATTTCTTGCAAACGGTCAATTTCTTTATTGCGAGTTCCCTCGGGAAACACACCAAAAATTTTATCGTCTTGAAGCAAAGACATACATTTTTTTATAGCTACAAGGTCGACTTCGCCCCTATTAATAGGAACGTATTCTAAGGCTTTAAAAATAAATTTTAAAAAGGGGTTGCGGTCAAATTGAGATTTATAAAGAAATCTTGCACGAGAAGACGTCCAAATCGTCCAAACCAGTGGGTCCCAGCCCGATACGTGGTTGAAGGCTAATATTGCCTTTTTCTGTTCAAAATTAGTTGACCCAAATATTTTTGTAGGAAAAACAAGCTTGAATGGCTGTTTAAGCACAGCGATTAGATTATATAAAAATTTACCCAAATATTTTCTCCTTAATTATTAAATATATCTTGTCGACTGTTTGTTGTAAGGTTAATTCGGTAGTATCAACTTCAATGGCGTCAGCTACTTTTATCAAGGGCGCAAAAGAACGACTCGAATCATTATAGTCTCTTTGAGTCAAAGAATCAAGTACTTTTTTAAAGGTAGTGTCTACGCCTTGCTCTTGTAATTGCATATATCTACGTTTTGCTCTAATTTCTTTGCTTGCGGTAAGAAATATTTTAATTTGAGCGTTTGGCAATACATAAGAGCCTATCTCTCGCCCGTCTAAAATACAGCTTTGCTTGATTGCAATTTGACGTTGAATATTTGCCATAGCTATTCTAACAATAGGCAAAGCCGATATGTCGCTTGCTGATTTACCGACAATTTCTGTTCTAATTAGATTAGTGACTTCTTCTCCGTCAAGAAAAATTCTATTGTTATCTTGACTTATCTTTATATCTACTTTTGTGTTGTCAAGCATAGTTTGTACGCTAGCAATGTCAGCAAGAACAAGTTGCTCCCTTAACGCTTTAAGTCCTAAGCATCGATACATAGCGCCGGTATCTAAATATACAATATTTAATTTTTTAGCGAGCATTTTTGCGATTGTGCTTTTGCCTGCGCCCGATGGTCCGTCAATGGCTACGTTATAGTTCATTGTAAGTCCTCCCTTAGTATATTTGCGCCTTTAAGATAACAAAATTTAATGGTATCTATATTTTCGGCAAGAATTAATATACGAAGGCACAATTTTAAAGAATTTTTGACAGATTGCTCTTGCAAGCACATATAGGCAAGGTCTTTATATTCTTCAATTTGTCTAATAGAGTATGCGGGATAAGCCTCTGTAATGTCGGCAGTTGAAGAAAAGATAACGGCGACAATATTGTTTGGCAATAAATTATTAGCCTTAACGCAAGCTAAGAACAATTCTTGCGCGCAAGAATAAATATTTTGCTTAGTATTATTATCTACTGTTATAGCTCCTCGTATTCCTTTCATTTGTTCCTCTTATATTGTTTTATTTATAAAAATAAGTTTTATCTTCTTTTGTTCTTTTGGCTAAATTATGTTTAATATAGTTAGCTTTGCTTTTGTTGTCCGGCAAGATAGCCTGTCGCAAAAGCGATTTGTAAATTAAAACCGCCCGTTAGAGCGTCAACGTCGATTATTTCGCCTGCAAAATAAAGGTTTGGAATTAATTTGCTTTGCATTGTTTGGGGAACAATTTCTTTTACGGCGACGCCTCCGCTAGTTACGATTGCTTGGTCTATACTAGCAAGTCCTAAGCAGTCAAAAGAAAGGTTTTGTAGAGTATTTACCAGCCTATCTCGCTCGGCTACCGTTAAAGAATTTGCTATTGTTTGGGATATTTCACTTTGTTTTTCTACGACTTTTACAAGTCTTTCGGGTAGCAAGGTTAGCAAAATATTCTTAATTTCTTTTTTCGGCGCAAGCAAAATCTCACGCTTGATTCGTTCGGTTAATTGATTTATGCTTAATGCTGGTTTTAGATTTATTACTAATTTATAATTTTTAAGGTCAAGTCTATTTGCGTAAGCCGACAACGTCAACGCTATTGGTCCAGAAATACCATTAGAGGTAAACAGCATTTCGCCAAAGTCGCTTTTTATAATTTTACCGTTTGGCGCAATTAGAGAGAGTGTGACATTTTTAAGCGACAATCCTTCAAGCTCGCAACAACCGTTTGCATTAAAACTAACAAGGCTAGGTTTAGGCTCGATTATTGTGTGTCCTAACATCTTTGCAATTTTGTAGCCTATGCCGTTACTGCCGGTAGCTTTGTAGCTTACGCCTCCGCAAGCTAGAATAACGCTGTCGCATAATACTATTCCTGTCGTAGTATTTAATGAAACCACCTTATTTGAGAATACTTTACAGCTTGTAACCTCAGTATTGTATAAAATTTTGACATTTAATCTATTAAGCTCATTTGAAAGCGCTTTGGTAACGTCGCTAGATTTGTTGGATAATGGAAAAACTCTTTCGCCCCTTTCTACTATTGTTTCTAGACCCAAATCTTTAAAATACTCAATAGTTCTTTGCGGTGGAAAAGCATAGATAGCGCTATACAAGAATTTACTGTTAGTCACAACGTTAGAAAGAAAGTCTGCTGGGCTACATAAATTTGTAAGATTACATCTACCTTTACCCGTTATGTATATTTTTTTACCTAATTTATCGTTATGTTCAATCAGCGTAACAATATTACCGTTTTTTGCTGCTTCAATAGCGGATATCATTCCACTTGCGCCTCCGCCAACTACGACTACTTGCATAAGAGTTCCTTAGCTTGCGATATTGCCGAATAATCTGTGCGGTCTAAGTGTAGCGGAGTAATAGAAATATAGCCTAAATGTACGGCGTTTACGTCGGTAAATTCGGTTGAATCTAGGTCGGGGCAATCAACTATTTCGTGAGGCGTGCCTTCAAGGGAATAGCCTATTTTGCCGTCAATTTCTATTTCGGCATAATAATCGCTATATGGTCTATGTCCTTGACGTGCCACGATTACTCCCCTAATTTCTTCCTCGCAAAGATTGGGAACATTGATATTTAATAAATTTTCTTTAAATTCGAATTTTAAAAGGGTTTCTAAATTGTTGTAGATAAATTGGCAACAAGTGTCAAAATGATTGTCTTTATATGAACAGCTAGAAAGGGCTATCGACTTTAAACCTAGTATTACCGCCTCTTGGCTTGCGCCAACTGTGCCCGAATATATAATGTCGGTAGCAAGGTTAGCCCCTCTATTTGGACCCGAAATGACTACGTCGGGGGTTATTTTTAGGTGTCTTGCGGCAAACATAACGCAATCGGCGGGAGTACCGCTAATTGCATAAGAATTTGTCGCGCCTTCAACTTCGACTTGTTTAAAATAAATAGGTCTATGGAAATTTATGTAATGCGAATACGCCGAACGCTCGCCGTCAGGAGCGCATACATAAACTTCGTGTTTTTGCGACAACGTTTTTGCAAGTAATAACAGCCCTACGCTTTGTATTCCGTCGTCGTTTGTGAGTAATATTTTCATAACTTTACCTTTATATTAAATTTAACGCAACAGCTTGACATTTTATAGCAAACTTTTAAGATAGGCTATTTCCTTTGCGTTAAGGTCACGGTATGTACCTCTTGTAAGTCCGCCTAGCCTAATTTCGCCGATAGAGGTTCTCTTTAAAAACTCAACTTCTTTGCCCATAACGGCAAACATATTTTTTATTTGGTGATTTCTGCCTTCAAAAATTGTTACTTCAAGTTTTGTCTTATGAGCGTCGCCTTCAATAATATGAACAATAGCCGGCGAAGTCGGTTTGCCCTCTATAACAACGCCTTCTTGCAAAGTTTTGCGTTCCTCTTCGCTAAGCTTGCCCGAAATTCTAAGCAAATACGTCTTGGGAATTTTATTTTTAGGGTGTGTAAGAACGTTAGCTATTGAACCATCGTTAGTAAGTATAAGTAGCCCTTCCGTGTCGTAATCTAGCCTACCTACGGGGAAAAGTCTGGCTTTGATATCTATTAAGTCCATAACTGTTTTGCGGTCTAGGTCGTCTTTTACCGTTGTAACATAGCCTTTTGGCTTGTGCAACATAATATAATATTGCTTTTTTGTCGGTCTAATTGGCGACCCTTCAACGGTTACGCTGTCAGTTTCGCTTATTTGAGCGCTTAGCGTGGTTACAACTTTGCCGTTGACTTTGACCTTGCCCGAAGAAATAAGTTCTTCGCTTGCTCTACGGCTAGCAACTCCGCTATCAGCTAGATATTTGTTAATTCTCATTTATTATCTTCCTTTTATTTATATTTAAATAGTACTTAATTTTTGCGAAAAAATCAACTGTTTAGCAATATAAATACTAATATTGCCACTTTCGCCCTTTTTGGAAGGTAAATTGACGACTTTTTTTATTTCAACGTGTTCGCCATTTCTTAAAGGATATTTAAATTCTTGCGGACAATAATAATATGTTGGTTCTTTGTCAAAAAATTTAATTCCTACAACTTTATCTTTTGAAATAATAGTTTTTAAAGAATAATTTTCAAAGCCGTAGCAAAGCATATTTTTACTTTCTTCAAACATAGGCGAACAATTAAGTACGACGGCTATAAGTTGCATACCATTTTTAACTGCGCTACCAACAAAACAGCGACCGGCTCGCTTGGTAAATCCCGTTTTTACGCCATTTGCAAATTCGTAATTTTTAAGCAGTTTATTTTTATTTAATATCAAACGAGAATTTTCTTCAATACCTATTTTTTGGCTCTTGCTACTTACTATTTTTTTAAAATTTTCATTTTTAAGCCCTTCGCAAGTAATTTTTGCAAGGTCATAAGCGGTTGTATAATGTAAATCATTGTGAAGTCCGTGAGGATTTACAAAGTTACTGTTATTTGCGCCTAAACTCTTAGCGGTTTTTGTCATTAGTTTAGCAAATTCCTCTACGCTACCCGAAACATATAAGGCAAGGGCAGTAGCCGAATCGTTACCGCTTTGTAACATTAAACCATAAAGAAGGTCGGCTACGCTTATCTTTTCCCCGACTTTAAGATAAATTGACGAACCTTCTATTCCTACCGCCTCTTTTGGAATGCTTACAATATCATTTAAATTTGCGTTCTTAATTACCGTCAATGCCGTTACAACCTTAGTCGTGCTTGCCATTGGCAATTTTTTATCCATATTTTTGCCATAAAGAACTCTACCGCTAATTTCCATTAAACAAGCCCCTTCGGCGCAAGTTAAGTTTTGAGCGTGAGCGGAATTAAAATTTATACCAATATATAGGCTTATAGCAAGCAAACTTAACGCTAGGACAAAAGAGGTAAAACTTAATATTCTTATTTTCATATTTTTAAGACTTTTTAAAGTCGTCGTAGATAGTTTTTGCCGTATCAATAATTTTTGTAAAAGCGCTTTCTTCTTGCGCTTTAATTATTTTTACGCCGTCTTTGTTGACTACGAGAAACCCTACCGGAGTAACTGATGCGCCCCCACCCGAACCGCCTGCAAATTGATTGTCGTTTAGTTGCTTAAAGCCTTTTTTGCCGTATTCTCCCCCGCCTGCAACAAAAGCAAACGTTAGCTCGGACACCGGAAGAATTACGCTACCATCGCTTGTTACTATTGGTTGACCTACTATTGTGTTAACTTCGGCAAGATGCTTTATATTTGTAACGGCAGTATCAACTATTTGTTGTATTTGGTCGTTTTGCATAAGTTTTCTCCTTGTTTTTAAATATTTCTATTAGTATCTTTAAAATACTTGTATTTATACTTAACCTAATTTGAGTTAAATTTTGGTTTATCGTATACACGCAAGCATATTTTAATTTGGAATTTGTATTATTGCTAATTAAAATTGCGATTGAACTTGCAACAATATCTACGCTTTGCTCGATTAATAATTTCTTAGGTTTATCTAAACGAATATATCTTATGAGCGATATTTCATTAAGTTTAATTGCTTTTACTAAGAACATTTTACTTTTTCCTCCGCCTTTAACTAAATCTATATACTTTTTAGTAAATTTAAATGTCCCTTTACAATTAAATCTATCGCTGAAAAACTCTAATATAATTGAGATTACTCTAATAAAAGAATATAAAAATATTTTTAGGTCTACAAAATTGCCTGCAACCTTAACTTTTACAAGTATATTGATTGGGCAAACTAAAATAATAATTAAGATAAGTAAAATGATTAAATATATCATATAGTTAGTTTCAATTTAAAATATGAAAAATATGCGTAAAATTTACTCACAATAAAAATATGCGTTGAGCAGTACTCAACGCATAAGGTAAAACTAATCGATTATATCAAACTTTTCGCCGATAAGGAAATCGGGAATTGATTCTTCATTTTTGTAATCAACATCTCGATTACTATTATATAAGTCAGTTTTTGGAACAAAGCCATTTGATATCGTTTGTATTCTTTCAAGCAAAGCTTCGTAGTCGGGTAGTTGAGAAATGCTAGACAAAGAAAACCTCTTTAAAAATTCGTCGGTAGTGCCAAAAAGCAAGGGCTTGCCGATAGCGTCTTTTCTACCTAAAATTTTAATCATTGACAATTTTGCTAAATTTTGAAGGGCGTATGCGCAATCGACAGTACGAACTTCTTCCACTTCTAGCTTGGTAACGGGTTGTTTGTACGCTACAATAGCCAGCGTTTCAAGCATAGCCTTAGTAAGTTCTTTCTCTCTAATTGGATTAAGAACGGTTGAAACAGCGTCTACATAGCAAGAATTGCTTGCAAGTTGAAGTTTATCGTTAAATTGCATAAGAATAATACCATTTTCACCGCTGTAATGTTCTTTAAGCGTAGCAACTTCCTGTAATATTTCTTTTTCGGTAACTTTTAATTTATCGGCAATATCTTTAATTGATATTTCTTTGCCAGCTACAAAGAGAATTGACTCAATTATATTAGATAGATTCTTCATATTTTATATCTCCATTGAAATTCTTATTTTTGTAAATGTAGATTTCGTCAAAAAGTTTATTTTGTTCTACGCTAATTACTTGATTTTTAAGTAATTCTAAGAGCGCAATAAACGTCACGGCAATTTCTAATTTTTCGCAACCTTGCTCAAATATTTGAGAAAAAATTAAGCTGTCGTTTTCTTCAAGTAATTGTTTAATGAAGATTATTCGTTCTGTAACTGAAAATTCGTCTTTTTTAATCTCTCTTGGCGTCTTTTTGTTTATTCGGTCGACTTCAAATTTGTGCATTATATTAGCGAATGCATCAAGAAGGTTATTTAGCGAAATATCTTTTATTGAGAATCTTACGGTTTCGGCTTCGGGACTAGGGTCTTTGAATAAGTGGTTGACGTCCTCTTTGGTTTTTAATTTTTCGCTCGCCTCTTTAAAAAGATTGTATTCTTGAAGCTGTCTAATTAATATTTTTTCGGGAGCGTCAAAAGGCTCTTCGTAACCCGGCATTTTGGGAAGCAAAGCTCGTGACTTAATTTCTAGTAGCGTCGCAGCCATATCCATATATTCGCTAGCTTTGTCTACGTCAAGAGTGTCAAGTTGTGACATAAAAAATAAAAACTGCGAAGTAACTTGGGATACAAATATATCTTTTATTTCTATTTTTTCTTCTTTAACTAAGTGTAACAATAAGTCAAGCGGTCCGTTAAATATAGAAAGTTGTAGTTGTAAAATTGCTTCTTCCATTTTTTCTCCTAAGTAATTGCCGCAAATAGTCCGGATAAATCGGGAAGACCAAACAAGGACCAAAATTTGCTAAATAACCACGTTATGCCTTTGAGGGAGTAATTTAAATATAACGATAACGGAGAATAATCAGCAATTTTGCCCGCATTGCCCCATAATACAAAAAATATTAAAACGTAAAAACTATATTTGCGTAGAAAAATCATAAATTTATTGTTGTCAGGCACAAAAGTATTAAGTAATCTGTAACCGTCCAAAGGATATAACGGTAAAATATTAAATAACGCAAAGTTAATGTTTAGCACGGTCGCCCACGTAAAGTACATAAACATAAACTGATAGATATAAGCTAAAAAACTATTGTTAATTGAAACTTTATTTGTAACTAATATAAATATTGAGAATAATAGAATAAGAATAAAAGAAAGTAGCAAATTTGTAAGCACGCCTGCGATTGAAACTTGAATGTTTCCCTTTCTCTCATTTTTAAAATTGTTTGGATTGACAGGAACGGGGTTAGCGTAACCAAAGCCGACTAAAATCATCATCATAAAGCCGATTAAATTAAAGTGTTTTATTGGATTAAGCGAAAGTCTGCCTAAAAGTTTTGCAGTATTGTCGCCATTTATCAAAGCGGCTATACCGTGCGAAACTTCGTGTAGAACTAGCGCCGTACAAACTGCAAGTAAAAAGGAAAAAACATTGACTAAGGCTAGAACTAAATCGCCTTGCGCAGATTCTATCAAATGATAAATTAACATAACCTCTCCTTTTTGTTAGATTGTAACAACCTTTTGGTTTTTTGTCAATTAATACCGATAAACCCAATAAATAAATATCTCGATAGTTTTACCGAGATATTTATTTGCATACAAATATTAATTAGGCTGTTTGTAGTTACGATTACAATTAATCACATATAGTTTTAAGCAAATTATAATGTTTTACCAATTCTTGATTAATTCCCTCACACAGTCAAAATAACTTTTAGAAGATATGTCGCAACTTGCAATCAATTCTGTTTTGTCTATCACGCTACCATTTTCTTGTAAAATTGCGTACCCGATAATGTCGCCACGTTTAACCGGGCTGCAAACTTTTGTGGGTAGATCAATTACTATTTCGCCCTTAGTTTGACCCTTTTTTCCAAATAACGCTAGATTTTTTTGAGGAAATAAAGACAATTTATCGACTTTTCCGCCCGAAACATCAACATTAATTTCTTGTGTTTTGTTTAGATAGATATAACTTTCATAATTTGCAAAGGCATAATCAAACATCTTACTAATTTCGGCAAAGCGAGATTTACTATCTTCTGCGCCAATTACTACTGCAATAAATCTACTGTCTTGTCGCTTAGCGGTTGCGCATAAGCAGTGCATAGCCTCTGCGGTATAACCTGTTTTACCGCCGTCGCAACCCGAATAAAATCTTACGAGCTTGTTAGTGTTTGTCATACCCGTTGTTCTTCCGTCTGGGTGAAGATAATCTTTCATCCAAATTTTTGAACACTCAAAGAAATTTTCGTTAGTTATAAGCTCCCTCATCATTGTCGCAACGTCAATACTACACGAGAATTGTTCGGTAGTAGGCAAACCCGTACAATTAGTAAAGTGAGTGTTTACTAATTTAAGTTTATTTGCCTTGTCGTTCATTAATTTAACAAAACTTTCTACGCTACCGCTAATATGCTCGGCAAGAGCAACGCAAGAATCGTTTGCCGAACAAATTATTATCGATTGAATTAAATTTTGTACTTTATGAACGCTATTTGCCGACAAAAATACTTGTGAACCGCCCATAGATGCAGCGTAAGGCGATACAATAATTTCAGTATCTAGGGTTATTTTGCCTTGTGAAATTGCATCGTAGATGCAGAGTAAGGTCATAATTTTAACCATACTTGCAATAGGTCTAGCTTGTTTTGAATTTTTTTCAAATATAACCTTGCCGGTATTGAAGTCCATTAGCAAGCTTTGCTTAGAATTATATTTGTCAAAAGTTGTGTTAGTTTCTTGTTTTTCTAAATTTTTAGTCGGCTTACTTTGCGCTTGACACTCTAAGAGTTGATTTGATTCGCCATACACAATAATAGCGGGTATGCCTATTGAGCTAACAAACAGTAATAAAGCTAAAAACAGTAATACTAATTTTTTCATATTTCCTTTTCTCCGTTTTCTATTAGTGTTTGTTTCAAATATGTTTTTATGTAAAAATATAGTAATTACCAAAAATATAAATAACTATTTAGATAAATTGAAAGGAAAATATAACTAGCAAATTAATAATGGAATACATAATATAAAAAACCTTCTTAAAAAAGAAGGTTTAAAAACATATATTATTTAGTTAACTTATCCCAAAGCGATTTAGAATTAAAATTAAGCCCAAGCTGTTCTCGTATAGTATCGGCGATTGCGTCAAAACCCTTGATTGTGCCTAAATTAGTAGGAATAATCTTGTCGCCAAACACAAGTAAAGGCGTATATTCTCTTGTGTGGTCTGTATGTTCTTTGTGACAAGGGTCATTTCCGTGATCGGCTGTTACATATAAAACATCGTCGGGCTTTAAGTATATCATAAGTTCGGCTAGCTTAATATCGATTTTTTCTAACGCCTGAGCGTAACCAAAAACATCACGACGGTGACCGTAAAGCATATCGGTATCAATTAAATTGACAAAGACAAGTCCGTCAAAGTCTTTCTTGGCAAGTTCGATTGTTTTGTCAAGCGATTCGGCATTATTGTGAGTGTGATAACTCTCGGTTAAACCCGAAAAATTAAATATATCTTCAATTTTGCCAACGCCAACGCTAGCAAGTCCGGCATTTGAAACATTGTTAAGTAAGGTGTCGCTAGGCGGAGAAACAGAATAATCTTTGCGGTCGTCCGTTCTAACAAAAGGAAATTCTCCGGTAAAAGGACGAGCGATTATTCTACCTACGTTATATTTGCCAACGCAAAGCTTTCTTGCGATAGAACAAAACTCATATAACTTGGCAAGAGGAATAACATCGGTATGGACGGCTATTTGTAGTACGCTGTCGCCTGAGGTATAAACTATCGGGCAACCTGTCTTGATATGTTCTGCGCCGTAGTCTTTAAGCGCTTCCGTACCGCTATACGGCTTGTTAAGCAAAACTTTTACGCCAAAAGCGTCTTCGAGCTGTTGAATAAATTCGGGCGGAAAACCATCTGGAAAAGTTGGAAATGGCTGAGTAGTTACTACGCCTGCAATTTCCCAATGCCCTACCGTTGTATCTTTGGCTTTACTTAATTCTTCCATTCTTGCATAAGCGCCACGAATATTTTTGGTATCACAGTAAGTATTGTCAATGCTATATAGTCCAAGAGAAATAAGCGTTGGTATATCCATATCATAGGAATTATAAATATTTTTAAGCGTGTTAGAACCACGATCGCCATAAAGACGCGCATCTGGCATCTCACCAATGCCAAGTCCATCAATAACTAAAATAAAAGCTCTCAATATTGCATACCTCCTATTGCTAAAATTATATAATAAAAAGCAAAAAATGACAATCAAATTGATGTGGTTACTGTCAATTAAAAATATGTAAACGGTCTAATTAGTATAAAAACTATGATAGTTTGAGCAATCGAGATAATTAAACACAAAAGAACAAGCAGAACAAACTTATAGCAAAGGGCGCTTATATTTGCACAACTTAACCTACAATCATAGACGTGATTTACCGAATATAATACAATGGCTAAAATTACAACCGCTTGAATTATAAACAAAAAGACTATATACGGCAAAGCCATTAAACCTATGCTAGCTATACAAGACTTAATTGCAAATGCAGTTGTAAAAGCTTTTAACCAAGCTACGACGCAGCCAAATCTTAGTAGCGGTCGATATAGAGCTAAAACAAAGAAAACGATTATAATTGCAAGGTATAACCATAAATTTTTAAATAAAACAGGAAAGAAACCTCCTTGTATATAGACCGTAATATTTGTATATGAAATAGAATATAATTCGTATTCGCCATTTGCCTTAATAAATATTAGCCCCAAAACTAAACAAACAAGATAAATAGCAAGTACGAATATATTATATTTTTTATGCGCAAATAAACTTGCGTAAACATCCTTTAACAAATACCTCATAATAAAAAATATGAGGTATATTGAATATATATGTTAATTATTTAGTTTTCGAGCATCCATTCGGCAAGAATACCATAACCTTTTGTAGGGTCGTTGATAAATACGTGTGTGAGCGCTCCTGCAAATGCGCCGTCTTGAATAATTGGGCTACCGCTCATTCCTTGCACAATTCCGCCGGTTAGTTCAAGTAAAGTTGGGTCAACAATTCTTACAACTAGCCCCTTGTCGCTCTTGGAAGTTTGTTGAACTACTTTTATTATTTCAATATCATATTCCCTAGGCGTATCGCCTATTACCGTTGAAATAACTTTCGCATTGCCCGGTTTGACTTGCGTGCTAGATAAAACCGGATATAATTTTTGTTCAAAGTCATCTGGTAAAGAAAAAACATTGCCGTAAGCGCCATATTTATTGTTTACATATAGCGTGCCTAAGGTGTCGCTAAGCGAAAAATTCCCTTTAAGTTCGCCTGCTTTACCTTTTTCGCCTTTAACTGCGCCGTTTATTTTACAGTTATAAATTCCGCCTTTTGTAATTTTTAAAATTTCGTTAGTATCGTGATTTAATATAGGGTGACCAAGGCTACCAAATTGAAGATTGTTTCTTATATAAGTCAACGTACCTATTCCCGTGGCGTTGTCTCTTGCCCAAATACCTAGCTTATATGTCTTAGACAGAACGTCTTTTCTAGGAGTAATCTTTGAAGATATAAGTTTATCGCCTCTAATAAAACTTATATCGCAAGGCTTGCCTTGACTTGCGTTAGCAATATGAGTAAGCGTAGCTACGTTATTGATTTTAGTGCGGTCTAACTCGGTAATAATATCGCCGATATTAATGCCTGCCTCTATTGCCGGAGAAACAACGCCCTCGCTTGAAACAAATTCGTTAAGCCCTATTACTGTTATGCCGTTGCCGTCAAGAGAAATACCGATAGGTTTTCCGGATAAATAAACTTTTTCTCTAATAACTTTTTGCACTTGCGGAAAGAACAAATTATTTAATTCTTCTAAGGTTGGCGACGTAGTCTCTGCGTAAGCAAATTGCGGAAAAGCAAATAGACAAACAAAAAACAAAGCTACAAATATAAATATTTTTTTCATAATTACTCCCTTATTGTTGTTTTAAGTAGTTTGTGAATATGCTTAGAAAAATATTAAAAAAAAGAGCCTATTTAGGCTCTAAAAATTAAAAATATTAAAAAAGTAGTTTAGTTTATAAAAATAAATATAAAAAAACTATAAAACTTAACAAAAGCGTTAGTTTACCTTTGATTTAGCGCTATTTGCCCACTCAATCATTTGCTCGGCATAGACAAGCGAAACCGAACTAATGTTTTCGCCCCCTGTAAGGCGAGCTATTTCGCTTATTTTTTGTTTTTGGTCAAGAACGGTTACATTTGTGCTTGTTTTATCGTCTATTGTCGACTTAGTTATTAGTAAATTGTAGTCGCCTATCGCAGCAACTTGCGGAAGGTGAGTGATTACTATGCATTGATAGTCTTTACTGACATTTGCAAGTTTTATCGCCATTTTTTGAGCGATATTGCCGGAAATACCAAGGTCAATCTCGTCAAAAATCATTGTTGGTATTTGTTCGATTCTTGCGGTAATGTTCTTAATCGCCAACATAAATCTTGACATTTCGCCACCGCTAATTACCTTTGCAAGCTGTTTAGTTGGTTCGCCCAAATTTGCGCTAAGCATAAATTCGACTTTGTCAAATCCGTTAGAGGAAATATGCTGAGAATATTCTTCTAAGGTAGGCGTTTGCGAAAAGAAAACGTCAAATGTAGCCGACTGCATACCTAAATCGGCAAGCTGTTGTTCGATATCCTTTTTAAATAACTTTGCCGATTGTTTGCGATGAAGGGACAATTTGCAAGAAAGGTCGTACATTTTTGCGACTATTGCATCTTTTTGAGTTTGAAGTTTAGCGATTTGCTCGGTAGCGTTAGAAAGCATATCAAACTGTTTGATTGCATCTTGTAAAAAGTTATTAATCTCGTCAACATTTTGACCGTATTTGCGTTTAAGCGTTTTGTAAAGCTCAATACGTTGCTCTAAGATATCTATTTGATTAGGTTCGTATTCTATTTGAGAGAGTATATTAGAAAGCTCTTCGCATACGTCGTCAAGCTCAATCATACTAGCTTTTATTCTTTTTTGAAGCTCAAAGCATTGACTGTCAAGGTTTGAACAACAATTTAAACTTGAATTTGCCATTGAAAGTAGGTTTATAGCGTTTTCTTGATTTTGAGAAAGACTATCAAGCGCAACCGAAACGCCCTCTACAATTTTTTCGGCGTTAGCTATGCGAGCTTTTTGAGCAAGCAAATCGTCTTCTTCTTTGCTAGAAAGTTCTGCCTTGGTAATTTCGTCAATTTGATAATTTAATATGTCAAGCAAACGCTGTCTTTGACTATTATCTCCGCCAAAAACAAGTAGTTTAGAGTTAATATCCTTGTAATCTTTAAATAAAGCTGATAATTTGTCGGTTTGCTGACTTGGCATATAAGCGTCTAATACTTTAATATGGTTATCTACTTTAAATAAATTTTGATGTTGAGATTGTCCAAAAATATCTACCAAACAGCTTGTAAGCTCTTTTAGCATAGCCGTAGTTACTTGCCTGCCGTTTATGCGACATTCGTTTTTGCCCGAAGTAGTAAGAGTACGAGAAATAATTAAGGTTGTATCTTGTTCAAAACCTAATTCGTCTAGCTTAAAATAAGCGTTAGAATTTTGCTCAATTTGAAACACAACCTCTACCCTTGCCTGCTCTTGACCGAATTTAATCATTGTTTTGTCGGCTCTTTCGCCCAAAACAAAGGCTAGCGAATCAATAATAATCGATTTGCCTGCGCCCGTTTCTCCGCTTAAAACGTTAAGACCATTTGAAAGGGCGATATCTAATTTGCCAATTAACGCAATATTTCTAATATTTAAATTTGTAATCATAGTGTTTGACTAATTATGTAATTATTTAAGTATGTTTTCAAGTCTGTTTGTAATATAAATAGCGTCTTGCGAAGTTGCCGAAACAAGTAAAACACAATCATTTCCTTCAATTCTACCTAAAATTTCAGTTATTGAAAGCTGTTTTATTATGTTGCTAACTATGTTACCACTATTCTCTAAGGTTGTGACCGATACAAAATTGTTTACGGCAATTATTGAAATAACCGTTTCTCTTAAAATATTAAGTAATTTTGAGGATATTTTGGTATCTATCCCACTGATTGTAATGTAACGAGAAACGTTTGCTTCCGAGGTCGTTTTTATCAGCCCTAATTCCTTAATATCCCTAGAAATTGTAGCTTGCGTCACGGGATAACCCGATTCTATTAGCAATTTTGCCAGTTCTTCTTGCGTTTCGATATCTCGTGAGGCAATTAAACTAAGTATTTTTGACTGTCGTGTAGCTCTTATCACTATTCTACCCTACCTATTTTTCTTAATTTTTCAAAAAAGTCATTTTTTAGTGTAATAAGTTGCAAAGTTTGAGGTAATTTAACTATCTCAACTTTGTTATCTATAAACGTAACGTCTTGTAAGATGCCGTCGGCATAAAGGCAAGCGTTATTGCTTAATTCTAATTTAAGAGTGTCGCTATCTTTGTAGACAATTTGATTAGATGCGCCTATTGTGGATATTGGATTTAGATAGAAGCAATTTGTATCGGCAAGTAAAACGCTACCATTACAACTCAAAGAATATGCAGTTGAACCTACGGGCGTACTTATAATAAGACCGTCGCCGGTATGTTTGCATAAAAAT
Organism: Clostridia bacterium; assembly: GCA_036654455.1. Lineage (NCBI taxonomy): Bacteria > Bacillati > Bacillota > Clostridia > Clostridia bacterium. The sequence continues at coordinate 209,493 of JAVVRZ010000001.1, forward strand.
TGGTCATTTAAATATGCCGAAACCGTAACCGTATTGCCTCTATACGCATTACAAATAAACATTTCATTGACGGCTACTACGTCGGTATCTTTAACTTGAAGTAGCGAACAGTTTTTAATCTTATAGTCAAGGTTTTGCAATCGAGTCAGCGCATTTAAAAAGTCTGCTCTTTTAGGCAAAATTTGAGATAAGAAGCCTACTGTACCGGCATTGACGGTTATTATTGGAACAACGCCGGCATATCTACGACCATAATAGAGCGTAGTGCCATCTCCGCCGAAACAAACTAAAATATCAAAGTCTTGACTTTGACTTTGATAACAGTAAGGAATATTAAGTTCTTGCAAACAAGTAACAAATTCTTCGACAAGTCGTTGCTTATTCTTTTTAAGATTAAGAGCAATACCGATACGCATACAAACAGTCACCTTCCGTATAATTATTATAATTATACATTAGGCTAAATAAATATTCAAGTCTATTTGTGTAAAAAGTTAATAATAAGTTTTGATAAATATTCTTTGGTAAAATTTGCCTCGACAAGTTGCTGTTCAACTTCGCCTTGCTCGACAAATTTGTCGCTTTGAGCAAGACAAACGACCGATACATTTTTTGTAGCAAAAAATTGAGTTACGGCAGAACCAAACCCACCTTGCAATACATTTTCTTCTAGCGTAATAACTAGCGAATTATTTAGAGTTGACAAAAATTTGTTATCTAGCGGTTTAATCACGCAGGCATTAGTAATATTTATAGAAATTGCATATTTTTTTAGTTCTTGCGCTGTTTGCAATGCTAAATTTATCATTCGATTGCCTACGCAAAGCAGTTCGACTTTGCTTTCGCCGTTTAAAATTCTATTCCAAGATAATCTATCAAAATGTTGGTCGAAAGATACGTCAATATCTTTGGAATATCTAATAGCAAGTGGCGAATTGAAATTTGCCGACCACAAAAGCATATCTTCAAGTTGAGTTTCGTCGGCTGGGGCAAGAATTGTTAAATTTGGAATAAGCGACAAGTAGGATAAATCAAATAATCCTTGATGCGTTTTACCGTCTGCCCCGACAAAACCAGCTCGGTCTATACAAAATACAACAGGCAAATTTTGTAAACAAGTATCGTGTATAATTTGGTCAAAACCACGTTGCAAAAAAGTAGAATAAACGCAAAAATATGGTTTAACGCCACAACTAGCTAGGCTAGACGCAAAGGTTACGGCGTGCTGTTCGGCTATACCACAGTCAAAAAATTTATCGGGGTAATTGCTTGCGAACGCATCTAAGCCCGTTCCGGACGTCATTGCAGCGGTTATAGCTACAATATTGCTACCTTCTTTGGCAAGTTTAGTAAGAGTTGCGCCTACAACATTTGACATTGATATTTTTGTGACGTTTGATTGTTTAGAAACGCCGTGAAAAAGTTCGGGATTTAGCTCGGCTGGGGCATAACCTTTACCCTTAGTTGTTTTAATATGCAAAATAGTAGGTTGCTCTACGTTCTTTTTAATTTTTTGAAGTAGGCTTATCAATTTTGCAACGTTGTGACCATCGACTGAACCAATATATTTGATGTCAAAGCTATTAAAATAAAGATTGTTTTTAATAAAGCCGTATTTTATTACACGCTTACAAAAACTACAAATTTTGTAGGTAAGCTTACCTAAAAGAGGAATTTTTAATATAAACTTTTTGAAACTTTCTTTTCTCTTGTCGTATTTGCCAACTCTTAGGTTTGCAAGCCCCGAAGCGGTGTTGCCTACAACTTTATTTATTGCTAAGCCATTGTCATTTACAATAATTAGCATTTTACTTAAAGCTATATTATTAAGCGCTTCAAAAGACATTCCGCCCCCTAACGCCCCGTCGCCGATTATTGCGATTACGTTATAATCAAGTTTATTAACATCTCTTGCCGTTGCAAGACCTAACGCAACCGATATCGAGGTGCTTGCGTGTCCGGTATTAAAAGTATCAAACTGACTTTGAGCCGTGTCGGGAAACCCACTTAGCCCGCCTTTTTGCCTAAGAGTATTAAATTCTTCTCGTCTGCCTGACAAAATTTTGTAAACGTAGCTTTGGTGTCCTACGTCCCAAACAAATTTATCGTTTTGGTCAAATACATAAGCAAGGGCTACGGTAAGCTCGACTACTCCTAAGTTACTTGAAAGATGTCCTCCGTTTTCTAGCACAATCGGCACTAAAAAATCCCGTATTTCTTGACATAATACGGGTAAATCTTTAATAGAAATTTTTTTGACATCGTCAAAACTAAAAATATTTTCTAACATTATTTATCAAAAACTGACAGTAGTTTTGCAAGGCTAAATATAATGTTATTTGCCTTAGAAACGGCTATTTTTTTGCAAATTGCTTTGCCGGTAATTGTAACCGCTGCGATTACCGCTGAAACTAGGGCACTAGTTACGATTATTGGAATAGGGTCGGTTAAGCCTAGTTGTATTTGTATTACTACGGCAATAGTAGCTCCCGAAGCGCCGGAAATAATGCTACATACGTCGCCTATAATATCGCCAAAAATTGACGATACCTTATCGGCATTTTTACATAGCCAAACGGCTCTCTTTGCGCCCTTAACCTTGCGTGAAGCCATTGATAAATACGGCTCAACATCGCAAGAGGTTGCCGCTACGCTTACCATATCGGCTGTAATTGCAATTATTACAATAAGAAGTACAAGAATAACGGCAATTATCATTTTAACGAAGTCAACTTGAATTGCGTTATATACTATTTCTGTAATAATACTAAAAAATAAAGATAAGAATACAGCAATTACTAAGACTTTAATTAACCACTTAATAACGCCTTTTTTTATCTTATCTTTGGGCTTAATATTATTACTATCTTCTTCTACTTTTGAAGAAGATAGCTCTTTTTTTGAAACAACAAAATTTCTTTTGTCTTTTGATTTTTCAGCAAAGACTTCTACGACATCGCTGTCGTTTTTGGAGTCTTTTTTTGTTGACATATTTTTCTCCGTTATTATAAAAATAAGGTGGTGATAACACAGATAAACCTTACGGCATAGGTTCAGTAGGATTTCCCCATCGTTCGCTCATCGTCGCCGAATAAGCAGTTTCCTTTTAAGAACGACAACGTAATGTTGCCAATCACGCAACTGAATCGCCACTTAGTCCGTACTATAATCTCCGCATTACCTTCTGTAAAGCAGTCTAGAAGATTTCCTTGGCAAAAAACAAATACATTTATCTTCTTTTGCAGAGTTGATTTCATAGAGCAGTCATATTTTACAGTTGGCCAACCTTAGATATGTTCACTAATCCCACAAACCCCGCTCAAAGCAGGCTACTCTGTACACAGCTTAACGGCCGCATAGCAGGTTCATACTCGAAGAGTAAGGTACTTTATTCGCTTACCCTTTCGGGTCTCCACGACTACTGGGAATATAACTCAGCCGTATGCCATTACGACATACCCAATAGTCTTAACTTCCAGCACCAACCCATGTTTGGGCAACATACGCCAGCACCAGAAACTTCATAGTTGTGCCCTTTGACGATCTTTTAGCCCCGTCTTGAATGTATCGTATTTTGACTAGAATACTGCACCACCTGTTTAGTATTATAGCATAATAGTATGCAAAATGCAAATATGTTAATACATATTAGGCTTTTTTTAATTAAATTTCATTTAATTTTCAACTGATTTAGGTTGTCAAATAGGTATCCGCTATAAATATTTAAATTTTTGAGCGCAAAATAAGCGTTTGTAAGATATTTTTCAAGTAGTTGAGCGTCCTCGCCGTTTTTAACTTCATTGTCGGCAAGGTCGTCTGCGAGTTGAAAAGCTAGCCCGTAAAAGTTAGCGTAATCAATAAAATATTGTTGAATTTGTTGACTAGCGCAAGCATATTTTGCTATGCTTAGGACGCTAGCGACAAACATCTTAGAAGTTTTTAACAAAGAAATTTGATAATTTGGACAAGCAGACTGCAAATCAAAACTTTGACCTAGTATCATACCGTTTACGCCCGAACATTCGAAGATTGAATTTATAGCTTCGGCATAACCAAAAGATAAGTCGTTATTTTGTAGCAATATTGATATCGCTGTATTTAGTAGTCCGTCGCCTGCAAGTAACGCCGTCGCTACGTCAAACTCCTTGTGACAGCTAGGTTTGCCTCGACGAAAATCGTCGTCGTCCATACAAGGCAAATCGTCGTGAATAAGCGAATACGTATGTATCATTTCAATAGCCGATGCAATCGCTCTAACTTGGTTGTTGTCTAGTAGAAAATAATCAGCAACGGCAAGACAAGTGAAAAATCGTTTGCGTTTACCGCCCGAAAGCAAACTATACTCCATAGCTTTATATAGTCTGTCGTCCCCTTTTGGCAAAAAACTTAGCAGTACAGAATTTGCGTCTACGCTATTCGTCAAGTCCATCTAGGCTCTCCTTTAAAATAATTAACTTACCTTTATAAGAATTTAGCGCTGAAAAACATTGTTTAGTAAGTTTGACCCCTTGTTCAAGCAACTCTAAACTATAATTTAAGGTAATATCTTTGTCTTCCATTTTCTCAATAATATTCTCTAATTCAATCAATAATTTTTCAATATCCATATATACCTTCTATTTTTGTGTTTTTATTTCGACAATTTTTGTTTTTAGTTGCCCGTCTTGCATAGTTAAATCGATTATATCGTCAACCTTAACTTGACTGACGCTACCTATTAATTTAGTTTGCTTAGATACTTGCGCAAAACCATTTGAAAACTTTTTGAGAGGGCTAAGCGAATCAAGTTTAATTGAAAGATTACTTAGTCTACCTTCTTGACTAGCTAAATTTGTAGCCGTTTGATAATATACTTTATTTACGCTTAGCCTAGTTTTTTGAATTTGACTGTTTAGTTTTGCATCAACCGAAGAATAAATATGCCTAAGAAGTTGAATACATCTTTGTCTGTATTTTATCAAATCTATCGTAAGTAGTTCGCCAGCTTCGGTTGGCGTAACCGCTCGAATATCTGCTGTAAAGTCGCACAGCGTAAAGTCTATGCCGTGTCCTATTGCCGAAACTGTGGGTTTTTTACAATTATATAAACACCTAACCACTGTTTCGTTGTTAAATACTGATAAATCTTCCTTGCTACCGCCACCACGTGCAAGTATAACGGCGTCAACTTGACTAGAAGAAAAATAATTTAGTGCCTCGCATATATCGTTTATAGCAAGTTCGCCAGAAACTCTTACTGGATAAAGAACTGTGTCCGCAGTATTATTACGACGTTTAACCACTTCTAGAATATCGGTAATTACAGCGCCTTTATTTGAAGTGATTATGCCTATTGTTTGGCAGTTTGTAGGTACGATTTTTTTGTTTGCAAGGTCAAAAATACCTTCTTTTTCAAGCTTTTCTTTGAGCAAAATATACGCTAGATAGTCTTGACCTAAATTTTTGGTTAATTCGACTTTTGTAACCGTAAAATTAAACCTTGCATTTTTTGTAAAAAAGTTGATATTACCGCTAGCTACAATTTCTAGACCATTTTTTAATAAGGAATCAAATTTACCTTTATAGATAAAACAATCAAGTGTGCTTGCTAAGTCTTTAAGAGTAAAATAAACGCCGGAATAGCTATCTTTTAGGTTGCATACTTCGCCCTTGATTGATAAAGTATTGAGCATACTCTCGCTGTCAAGTATGCCCTTAATATAAGTATTAAATTGAGTTACCGAAATTATCATTAAAAATTAAGCGTTGGTTGGTCTAGGATTAGCTCGTACAAATTCGGCTAATATGCCGTTAACATAAGAAAGGCTTTTGTCGGTAGAATATTTTTTTGCAAGGTCAACCGCTTCGTTAATGCAAACCGCTATTGGCGTATCGAAGTGTTCAAGCTCATACATAGTAAGCGCTAGTATAGCTAAGTCAATCTTATAAATACGGTCTAATTTAAAGCCCTTAGAATAAGTAGCGACTTTATTTTTGTATTCGTCAATATGAACGGACACACCTCTATACAGTTGCAAGACAAAATCTTTGTCTTCGGGGGCAAGTTTTTCAGCGTCAAACATTTCAAAACATTCGTCGTCTTCTTTGATTGACTGATTAAACATATATTCAAATGTTAAACAAAATGCGACTTCACGCGCGTATCTTCTCATATTCCTCCAAATATATTTTAACCCCTTAGGTTTTAAGGGGTTAAAGATTATTTATCAAAAATTACGTCTACTATATGAACATTAATTTCTTTTACACGAAATTCGGTCATAGTTTCTAAGGCGTTTTTAATCGTGCTTTGTATTTTGCTAGCTACTTCGGAAACTTTGGAAGTATAGATTAAACTTACGAATACATCGACAAAAAGCATATTGTCCACGTAATCTACTCGTATATTTTTAGGTACTTGTTTACTATTTTTACCTGAAATAGAAGGTTTGATGACTTCTTTAATCTCGCCGAGAGCGCAATCGATTAGCCCTACAACTATCTCGCTACTATACTCAACTTTGCCGATATTATCGTGATTAGATACTACTTTCATAACAATCTCCTAAATATTATGTTAGTAGTATAGCATAATAGCAAAAAAAATACAAATAAATTAAGATTATTTGCATTTTTTTAACCTATAAATATTTTAAACGCTTTGGATAGTTATATAATCAGTTGTAGTATTAGTTTCGCCAATAATTATGTTGTAGATTACCCCCGTATCTTCCTTTGTCAAATCTGAGTCAGAAACCACAACGTTGATGCGGTCGGTAGCCGCCGCAATACTTACTACCGCATCGGCAAAGCCCTGAGCTTTAAGCAAGGTTTCTAAATACAGTTCAAGTTCGGCAACCTCAATAAGTTTAAGCTTTTGCGCCATAGCGTCGGCTCTTGCTTGTTTAAATTCGTCGCCTTCGGTTTTGATAATTTCGTCAAGCTGTGATACCTCATAGCTACGCAAGCTCTGTTTGTTTAGTCGATAAGCCGAGAAAAACGTTACAGTTTGGCTTGTTCCTCCGTCCTTATCGGTTTGAGCGTCGTCGTTATTGGATAATAAAGCGATGTTTACATAGGCGGCAAGCGCTAATATAAGCACCATTGATACCAACAACACAATTTTCTTTTTCTTAGACATTTTGTTTCCCCTCCATTATTTTTTATATGAAAAAATTTCAATTAGATAGTCTTCTATTCCCAGTAGCGTGGTTATCGCTTGCGTTACCTTTACCCTATTTATAGCGTTTTCAGCTCCGCTAAATACCACTACAACGCCTAATATATTAGGCATTATTTCTTCGATTAGTACAGGTTTACCGCCGATTAGAACAATTTTCGAGTTTTGATTTTTGTCGTTTTCATAAGCATATACTTGTTTAATGTTGCCTTTATAGGTAATCGCTACCGAAACGTTGTCTACCCCGTCAATTTTTGACAAAATATCGTTTAACTTATCCTCTAAGGTATAATTGTATTTTTCTAGCTGAGTTTTATCATCTAAATTAGTTTGAACTATTTTAGGTTTTGCAGAGCTACTAAAAAATACTATCAAAACCAAAACGCACAAGATACAAGCGACAATTACCTCAATGTTTTTAATATTCTTAATTTTTGCAAAAAAACTTAACTTTTCAATATATCATCACCTGCCCTTTTTCAATCGATAAAAATTTAGCGGTAATATCTATTATCTTTTCTTTAATATTTATATGAGAAATATTTTTATCTATAACCAAATTATTTAAATTAAGTAACACTTTTTCTACCAAACGAATATTGTTAGAGTTGGCGTAAACAATTTGACATTCAACCTTTTTATAACCCTTGCTTTCTAAATAGATAATTAATGAGTTCTCTCGTTCTTGTGCGCTTAGATTATTGACAAACTCAATAAAATTAGTATCAATAGTGATAGGATCTTGATTATCGCTTGTAGTTAAATCGGCAAGATTGCTATTAAATATAATCGGCAAAGGTTGTATTATTACAAAAATTACAATAATAGCCATTATGCCCTTAATATATTTATTTGTTTGTCCGTCAGGAATTATAATGTCAACCAGTACGGTTAATATTACTACCCCTATTACGGCTATTGCCCAAACTGATAACTTTGCAAGCATATTTTTCTCCTACACAAAAGCGTTTACCGAACAAATTAGTAGCAATATCACAACAAAGAGCATAAAAGCCACTGCAAGAACGGTTAAATATAGAACGGTTAACGATTTAGAAATACTTGAAAGAAAGCTAACTACTCTTTTATCGGTTACGGGTTCGGTAACGGCTGAGGCTAGTTGAAGGGATAAACTATACGCAATAATTTCAATAATCGGCGAAGTAATAATTGTAAGAAGGGCAAATAGCCCGACAATTCCAAAAGCGTTTTTTATCAGCACGCTACTAGCTAAAATTAAGTCAAAACCTTCGGCAAGATAACCGCCTAATATAGGCACGTAATTTTTGGTAGCAAACTTTGCCGCCCTTATTGAAACGCTATCTATTGTGCCTGCGCTTACTCCTTTAATTGTCAAAAAAGCAGTAAATACAGTGAACACAATACCTAGTATTATAGTTGCGCTACTATGAAAAAATTTGGCTAGTTTTTCTAATTTAATATTGCTAGAAAGGTTAGAAATAACAGTAAAAACTATGCTCATAATTGCAAGAGGCAAAATTGCGATTGTAACAATTTCTATTATTGTTCCGCAAAAAATTGCCACTGAGGGCTGAAAAACCGATAAAGTAACTTTACCGCCTATTGCCGAAATCAGCGTCAAAAGTATAGGCAAAGCTAAATTTGATAATTTTTTAATATCTTGAATTGTACGCCTTGTATGTTCGATTAATTTCCAAACTGCAATTAAAGTAACTATTACAATTACTGCGTAACATACAAAATAAACAACCTCGCTTGTCCCTCTTATAAAGGAATTATCTTTTTTAACTAGCACTCCTAGCAATAGAGAAATGACTACAATAGTTAGAACGCTAGGTAATAAGTCAATAATTTTACCAAAAAATATTTGTATAAGAAATTGAAAATAATCAATTTCCTGAACGTCCATTTCGCCTTTAATAATCTTTTTAACTGCGTCTACTACTCCGCTATTGATTAAAGAATTATCAAGAGTAGAAAGAAAATTTTCAAGTTCCTTCCAATTTAGTTGTTCAATTTGTTTATCAGTATTTTCTTGAATATTGTCTATAACTTCGCTTTCTTTGTCTGCATAGGCAAAATTACCACTAAGTATTATAAAAATAGTCAATATTAATAATACTATGACACAAATAGTATTCTTTTTCACGGTAATAGTTTTATTACAACCTCCACAAGACTAGTAATTAAGGGCAAAGCTACTATCATAATACAAATTTTTCCGGCAAAAAATATCTTATCGCCTATGCTACGACTATCGGCGTCAATACACATATTACCTGCAAACTCAGTTAAATATCCAATACCGATTACTTTAATTACAGTTGCGAAAAGTCCGCTATTTATACCTGTCTTTTCGGCTAGATTATAGAAAGTATAAGCTACGTCAAATAGCCCGTCTAGTACGGAAATAATGATGATTATACCGCTACCAATTCCCAGTAGCAAGGCTGTTTCCTTGCTATATGGCCTTAGATAAATTACCATAAAAGTTGCAACTATGCCAAAAGCTACAATTTGCAAAATGTTCATAGCTAAAATTTAAATAATGATTCAATCGAACTAAATAATTGAAAAACCATATCTAACACAATTAAAAGCCCAAGTATAAGCCCTGCGATTGTTACCAAAGTAGCTATTTCGTCTTTATTAGCTTTTTTTAACAAAGCTGATATTACTGCGGTAAGCAAACCTATTACGGCTATTTTATAAATTAAACTTATATCCATATTAAATTATTATGATACACAATAACACACCCACAAAAACCCCTAATTTTAACACCAATAACGCTTTACTTTTACTTTCGCTAGATACTTCTTCATATTTTTTATTAAAATATTTGCTGAAAAATTCTACTTCTTTTATTTGTGTTCTTGCATCATTTTTTCCTAAAAGATTAAAGAAATCTTTAATGTAGTTGGCTTCTTGTTGTGTTAAATACTTTAAACTTATATCTTTTCCCGAGTAATAAGCGTCTTTAATAGTTATAAATTCACTGCTATAACTAGGACTACTAAACAACGCTGACAATTTATCCAATTTGTACTCTAAGTTTGCCGTATAACTAGCGCAAAAAGAAACAAAGCTATAATAAAGTTTCTCTTTAATTTTATATTTTTGAGATAACTTATAACCGATATATGTACAACTGACAACTAAGACAATACAAGCTAATTGCATAGGTTACCTAAGTTGTCGTAAACGGCTTCGACCTGCCCTATTTGAGTTTTTTTATTGAGTAAAACTATATAGTCAAACATTTGTAAATTATCTTTCAACCTTGTTTTTATTGCTTTAAAGCTGTCGGCGTGAATTGAAGCGTATAATTTTATACCGCAACTTGTTATACTTTCAAGTTTTGTTATTTCTTCGTCGCTTAGTTCGTCGCAAATAATTACGTCGGGGTTTACCGTTCTTATGCCAATTTGCATAGCGTAGACTTTTTCGCCTAAATAGACATCGCAATTTGTCATAGTTTCTAAGGCTATTTCTCGTCTTTCGTCAGCGATTAAAACGTTATAATTATGTTTGCCTATAAATCTAGCAATATCTCTAAGCAAAGTAGTCTTACCACAACCCGGAGCGGAAGCTACAAGGACGTTACAAGGTGGAAAAATATATTGTTTTAGCTTGTCGCAACAACCAACAATATTATGCGGTAATCTTATTATTAGACTTGTGACGTCTTTGATTGTTCTTACTATGTTTGATTCTTTAACTAACGTTCCAACTACGCCAATGCGAATTCCATTAGAAATTGTGAGAAAACCTTGAACAATTTCCTGCGAATAAGCGTAAACCGAATGCTCGCAAGCAATAAATAAAATATCTTCTAATTGTTTGCCTGTTGTTACAAAACATTTATAGTCGCTGTTTACAAGTCCTCTATCGCTTAAATAGTTCCATTTGCCAAAAGCTAACACTCTAATTGGTTGATTTGCTCGTAGCCTCATCTCGCAAATATTGTTTATGCCAACAGCGTCTAAGACTTGTCCATATTCGGGTAAAAGACTCATCAAGTTCATAGTTTAATTTATGGTTTAAATCAAAGTAGTAGAACAAAAAAGAAAAATGATATTATATTAAGTAAGCATAAAAAATATAAAAAAATAATAGCGCCATAAAGACGCTATTAAAAGTATGTAAATTTGATTAAATTAAAGATATTACTTCTTAACTCTTTCCATATATTCGCCTGTGCGAGTGTCAATTCTAACGATATCGCCTTCGTTTACAAACATAGGAACAGGTACTTCATAACCCGTTTCAAGAGTTGCGGGTTTAGTAACGTTTGTAGCCGTATTGCCTACTGCGCCGGGTTCGCAAACGGTAATTTTAAGTTCAACAAAGTTTGGAGGCTCAACTGAAAATGCCGCGCCCTTATAAAACTTAATTGTAGCTTGCATATTCTCGGTAATGTACATTAAGGCGTCTTCGACTTGACTCTTGTTAAGAGGAACTAAGTCGTAAGATTCGTTGTCCATAAAGTAGTATAATTCGCCATCGGAATAAGAATAGGTCATTTCTTTATTCTCAATTCTTGCTGATTCAAATTTTTCAGAAGGGTTGAAAGTTTTTTCTAAAACTGCGCCGGTAACAACGTTTTTTAATTTAGTGCGAACAAACGCCGACCCCTTACCTGGTTTAACGTGTTGGAAATCAACAACAACAAAAATGTTATTGTCGAATACGAAAGTAATGCCTTTTCTAAAATCTCCTGCTGTAATCATATACTATCCTCCTAGATACTTTATAATATTATAATATCTTTTTGTGAATTTGTCAAATTGATTATTTTATCTTTTTTAACAATTACCATATCTTCTATTCTAACTCCGCCTAAATCTGCAACATATATGCCGGGTTCGACGGTGGTAATCATATTATCTTCTAAAATATCGGTAGAAACAGCGTTGCTAGTAGGTCTTTCGTGAATATCGATACCTACGCTATGACCTAGACCGTGATTAAAGTTGTTTGCAAAACCTGCCGAAACAATTACCTGACGAGCGAGAGCGTCAATTTCTTTGCCCATCATACCGCATTTAATGTTGGATAGACAAGCTTGTTGAGCTTGTAAAACTACATTGTAAATATTTCTCATTTCAGCGCTAGGCTTGCCAAAAAATACCGTTCTTGTCATATCCGAGCAATAACCATTGTATCTTGCGCCAAAGTCCATTGTAATTGCGTCGCCATTTTTAATTAATTTGTCGGTAGGGTGAGCGTGAGGCTTGCTACCATTTGCTCCCGAAGCTATAATTGTTTCAAACGCTAAACCGTCTGCGCCAAATTTACGCATATAATATTCGAGCTCTACGGCTATTTCGTGTTCGGTTACGCTTGAAGAAATAAATGATAAAATTTTAGTAAAAGCTTTGTCAGTAATTTGCTGAGCCTTAGTCATATTGTCAATTTCAATTTGAGTTTTTGTCTTTCTTGCTTCAAGTATGCTTTCGCCTACCGGAACAAACTTATATTCGGGCAATTTTTCAAAAAGATTAACTGACTCGGCTACTGTAATTTCGGTATCTTCATAACCTACGACTTTTGCGTTAATGTTATGTAAGAGTTCGTTTGCGCATTTGTAAGCGGCGGTTGCGTTATCGGCAAGAAATACGTCAATGCCTTTGCCAGCCATAGCTTCTTTTGCCATTTGAAAATAGCGAAAATCTGTAATATAATTTGCGCTTTCTCTTGTTAAAACAAGAATTCCAAATGAACCCGAAAACTCCGTGAAGTACAAACGGTTGTTATGCGAAGTAACAACTACGGCGTCCACATTAGGAATATAACTAAACATTCTGTCTTTTTTAAGCATAATTAATCTCCTCTATTATATATTATTATATATTTTTTTCATTGTACAAGCGTCAATATCTTGCGTGCCTGCCGATTCGCACATAATTGTCGGGGATAAGTCAAGACATTTCAAGGCTTTCGCTAAGGGTTCAAATTCCGGGCCATAAGTCGAATTATCAAATGTAAGGTGACGTATCTCGCCAAATTTACCAAACTCAATTTTAGAAAAATGTATATGAAGTCGTTTAGAACGTTCCCCGAGTTTTGTCAACATATTTTCTAAAATTTTGACATAATCGTCATAAGTATTAAGTTTACCTAAACTTCTCGCATAAATATGTCCAAAATCTAAGGTAGGAATATAAATGTTGTCGATTGAACAAAGTTCAATCACTTCTTCGGCTGTGCCTATTTGACTACTTTTGCCCATTGTTTCTAAGCAAATAAGGTTATTCTGCAAAGAATTGTCATAAATTAGTTGTGTTAATACTTTTAAACGTTGTTTAACTAATTCAAAAGCATTTGCGTAAGACATTTTACCTTGCGTTCCGCTGTGGACGACAACTCTATTTCCGCCTAAGAGGTTTACCTTTTTGCAACAATTTATGATATACATAAAAGATTTATCTATCATATCTTGACTAGGATTTGCTAGATTAATGTAATACGGCGCATGAACTGACACATCAATATTATTTTTTTTACATTCTTGACTAATTTCTATGGCTTTGTCGTCGCCTAATGTAATACCCCTACCAAAAGAAATTTCGTAAGCGTCAAGCCCTAGTTTATTTAAATAGCTTGGAGCTTCAATTGTGTGTTTTAAACCGCTTTCAAAAAATTTTAAGCTGTTTCCACTGACGCCAAATTTAATATTTTGTTGCATATTCGCTGTCCGCCATAAGTTGAGCTTTTAGCTCGTTAGGATTTTTGTATATTTTGGTTTCTCTAATAAATTTAAGCAAAGTAACTGCTAATGTTTTTTGGTACAAATCACCATTAAAGCCAATAATATGAACTTCTACCAAATTTGTATAAACATTAAACGTAGGCGCTGCGCCTATATTGACTATACAGCGATATGTTTTGTCATTTAGCACGCTTTCGCCTATAAAAACGCCTTGTGGAAGAATTTTGTCATTGTCAACGGATAAATTTGCCGTAGGAAAACCTAACTTTTTGCCTTGTCCTCTACCTGCGACGACTTGTCCGCTTATAAAGAAGTCGCTACCTAATAATTTATTAGCTTCTTCGATATTACAAGAAGAAATAAGTTGTTTTATTCTTGTTGTGCTAACTTTTATATTGTCAACGCTATATTGTTCTATTACAAAAAGCTTAATATTAGCTTTATCGCAAAGTTGTTGAAGAACTTGAACGTTTGCCTTTTGACAAGAAAAAGTATAATCAAAACCGCAAACAAGGGCTACGATATTATGCTTAATTAATTTATCAAAAAAAGTTTGAGCGTCAAGCGAGGCAAAAGCTCGGTCAAACTCGCAATATAGCTCTACGTCTATGTTTGTTTGTTCAAGAAGTTGAGTGCGTTCTTCAAAAGTGTATATCAACTTGTTTGAAACGCCCAAAACATTTAAAAAATTGTTAGTAAAAGTAAATAACGCCGACTTTGCATTGCAAAGGTTGGCTACTTTTTTCACATTTAAAACTATTTCTCTATGTCCTAAGTGAAGGGAATCAAAAAATCCTAAGCCTAAGACAATTTTATCTTGTTTTGGAAAGTAGAAGTCTATTCTATCCATTATATAGGTTATACTCCATTTGCAAGGTATCGTTATTGTTTACAGCTATGCCAAACAAAGTTCCATTGCAATAAACAACAAATTTACCGTCAATTTGTTGGTTAAAAGGAATCTTTACTCCATTTGAAAGTTGACGATAAAATTCGCTGTCGATGTCTATTCGTGGTAAATCGGTAAGAGCGTAATCAATCGGCAGTAAATACTCGTCTATTTGCCCGCTTTCTTTAAGAGTATCGAGTAAAACAGAATTTTTAAGAGTAAAGCAACCGCTCTGCGTCCTTCTAAGTTTGCTCATAATAGCTAGACTACCAGTCACATTACCTAAGTCACGAGCAAGCGACCTTATATAAGTACCGCCACCGCAAAGAATCTCAAAAGTATATTTATTTGGTTCGGTTTGTTCAAGCAGTTGATAATTATATATCATAACCTTACGAGGCGCAAGATTAAATTCAGCACCGCTTCGAGCTAATTTGTAAGCTCGTACGCCACCTATCGAAAGCGCCGAGTAATTGGGAGGGAGCTGTTCTATCTCGCCTATAAAGCCAGATAAAGCCCTTAAAACCATATCTTTTGTAGGAATTATCGCCGTCGTGTCAGTTACGACTCCGCTAGCGTCAAGCGTATCGGTTGAAACACCAAAAGTATATTCGGCAATATATTTCTTTTGCTTAAAGGTTAAATAGTCAAATAGCTTAGTTGCCTTGCCTATTGCAACGGGCAATACACCGGTAGCGTCAGGGTCTAGCGTGCCTAAATGCCCGACTTTTGCCTTAGTCAATCTTTTTACAACCGCTACTGCCTTAGCCGAACTTATACCTTGTAATTTATCTATAATTATAAAACCGTCCACTTGTTTATCCTTTAAGTATACTAAATAATTTAAAAAATAAGTAAAAATTCTACTAAATTAAAGAACCTTTACAATACTTTAAGTAAAATTGTTGCTAAATTAAGTTAAGGCGAGATAGCGTATCTTCGACTTCTCTTTTAATTTTTTCGAGAACGTCTTCAAAAAATCCGCTAATTTGACAACCCGAAGCAAATTGATGTCCCCCGCCACCGAAAAATTCGCAAATTTCTCTTATTGATACATCTTTACCACGCATACTGACTTTATAAACATTTTCAGCGTATTCAAAAACTGATACTGCAATTTTTGCCGTGTTGATGTTGATAGCGTAATTTACTACGTCGCTTGCGTCCTCGGCCGTACAATTATAGTCTGCAAGGTCTTTTTTCATAATATATACAAGACAATACAAGCCGTCGTAATAAGAACGGACACGTTCAAGCATACGACCTAGCAGTTTTGTGCGGTTAAAACTAATTTCTTTAAAAAAAGTGCGATTGACTTTGGTAATACTTACATTGTGTCTAGCTAGATAACTTGCGTTTGCAAGCGTATCAGCCGTTGTATTTGCGTGTGAGAAGTTACCTGTATCCGTGCTAATTGCAAGATAAAGTAAATTTGCAAGCGTTGAATCGATATTAACATTTAATACTTTAATTATATCTAGAATAATTTCTGCTGTTGAAGAAGTGTTGAATAAACAGTTATAAACCGCATAAGGCAAACCATTGTGGTGGTCGATAGAGAGAGTATTTAAAGATTGGCTAAATTCGCCTGAAAGCTCCCCTAGTCTAAACACATCTCCGCAATCAATAGCTACTATAAGGTCAAATTTTTCTTCAATTTTAGAATATATTTGAAAATTTTCGGGAATAAAACGAGATATTTTTTCGTTAGGTTGCTCGTCGCAAAAGACTTTGCAGGTCTTATTTAGTTGGGAAAGGGATAGACTTAGCCCGATGGCGCTACCAATAGTATCTCCATCGGGATTAGAATGACATATTAAAGCAATTTTATTAAACTTAATTAATAAATCTGCTGTTTCTTGTGTTGAAAGTAAAATTTTTTTCATTTTTCTCGCTATTTTTTGTCGCCATTATTCTCGCCATTGTCAAGAACGTCTTGTTGAAGCGGTTCTTCTTTGATTTCAGCTAACAATTCGTTTATTTTGTTAGAATGTTCGTAACTGTGGTCTAACTCAAAAAAAAGTTGTGGCACTGCTCTAATTCGCATAGTTTTAAGTAAACAATTGCGAATAAAACCCGCCGAAGACTGCAAACCTTCAAATGTGCGTTTAGACGCTTCGCTTGAAGTAGAGTAAATACTTACATATACCTTAGCAAAAGTCAACTCGGTATCGCAAGTAACCTCAGTAATGGTAAACATCTCGGTAATATTTGGATTTTTTACTTTTTTATTGATAATTTCAGTGATATTTTTTCTAAATTCACTATTTAACTTTTCAATTCTGTCGCTCATAAATTTCCTATAATTACAAAACTGTAATTTAATGTTTAATAGTTTTAATTATTGTTTAATTTGTTCGATAATATACGCTTCGATAACGTCGTCTTCTTTAATGTCGTTATAATTTTCAATAGTTATACCGCATTCGTAATCGCTAGCGACTTCTTTTACATCGTCCTTAAAGCGTTTGAGCGTATCGATTACGCCCTCGAATATTAAAACGTCGTTTCTATATAATCTAACCTTGGCGATTCTGGTGATTTTACCG
Organism: Clostridia bacterium; assembly: GCA_036654455.1. Classification (NCBI taxonomy): domain Bacteria; kingdom Bacillati; phylum Bacillota; class Clostridia; species Clostridia bacterium. The sequence continues at coordinate 226,787 of JAVVRZ010000001.1, forward strand.
TTTGTAACGTAGCAACCGGCAATTGTACCGACGCTACTAGCCTTATAAATTTTACGAACCGATGCCGAACCAATAACCACTTCTTTAAATTTAGGCGAAAGCATACCGTGAATTGCTGCGTCAATGTCGTTAACTGCATCATAAATAATACGATAAAGTCTAATATCGACGTGTTCTGCCTCTGCGCTAATCTTCGCCGCATTGTCAGCTCTTACGTTAAAACCAATTATAATGGCGTTACTTGACTTAGCCAAACTTACGTCGGTTTCATTAATTGCGCCTACGCCACCGTGAATGGACTCGACTCTAACTTCTTCGTTGCCAACCTTAGACAGAGCCATTTTAATAGCGTCTAGACTACCTTGCACGTCGGTTTTGATTATTAGATTGAGAACTTTCATATTATCTTGGTCAATTTTACCAAAGAAATCGTCAAGCGTAACAGGAGCGGTTGAAGTCTTGCTTTCTTCTCTTATCTTAGTCGTTCTTTCGTCGGCAACCTTACGAATAAGTTTTTCATCGGCTACATATAAGAAGTCGCCTGCATTAGGCACTTCGGAAAAACCTACTACTTCGGCTGGCCACGAAGGTAACGCCTTAGTAATTTTTCTTCCCTTGTCGTCGGTCATAGCTCTAATTTTGCCTGTCGCAGTGCCTGCGATTACATAGTCGCCAACTCTTAAAGTACCATTGCTTACAAGAACGGTTGCTACAACGCCACGACCCTTATCAAGTCTTGACTCAATTACCGTGCCTGCGCCTTTTTTGTCGGGGTTAGCTCTAAGCTCTTTAACTTCGGCAACTGTAAGAATAGCTTCTAGTAATTCGTCAATACCTTGACCTGTCTTTGCTGAAACGGGTACCATAATCGTATCGCCACCCCATTCTTCTGTTACAAGGTTAAATTCGGTTAATTGTTGTTTGATACGCTCGATATTTGCTTCGGGTTTGTCTACTTTGTTAATAGCTACTATAATAGAAACTCCCGCAGCCTTAGCGTGAGAAATTGCCTCGATTGTTTGTGGCATAACGCCGTCGTCGGCTGCTACAACAATTATCGCAACGTCGGTAACTTGCGCTCCCCTTGCTCTCATCTTAGTAAATGCTGCGTGACCCGGGGTATCGATAAAAGTAATTTGCTCGCCGTTAATCGAAGCGATATAAGCGCCTATATGTTGAGTAATTCCGCCGGCTTCTCCCGTTGCTACCTTAGTCTTACGAATTGCGTCAAGCAGAGAAGTTTTGCCGTGGTCTACGTGTCCCATTACGGTTACAATAGGCGGTCGTTTAGCATTATCGGGAAGATTGTCTTCAAATCCGTTATCCGTCATCATTTCTTCGGCGGTCTTATCAAGTTTTAATTCAAGTTCGACGCCAAAGCCATTTGCGATGTACGCTGCGTATTCAAAGTCAACAGAATCGTTAATATTTTTAAGTATGCCTTCTTTAAATAATTGCTTAATTATTTCAGTTGCAGGTTTACCTATCTTATCGCTCAAAACCTTAATTGGAACGTCTTGGGTTGAAATTATAGCTTTGTCGATTTTTTTCATTGGGGCAATAATAATTTGTTGCTTTTTGCCTCTTGGCTTACTGCGAATTCTACCTTCCTCGTCCTCTGGCGAATAAGTGCGTGTGACAAGGGTGCGTTTATTGATTTGTTTCTTGTCGTCTGGCTTATCGTGAGTTTTATTTTTATTGCCAAAAGTCTTTGCAACGCCGGTATTTACTATTGGCGCAGTCGTCGGGTGGAGAGGTTTTTTAACTATTGGTCTAGTCGCACTAGTGTCTTGGTCTTTATTTTGTATAAATTTACCGCCAAAAGGAGCTTTTGCGCCGTTACTGGTATTATTATTGTAAGGCGGTCTAGTCGTACTAGCGTTAGGATTTCTTGGATATCTTTCGCCAACGTTTGCGGGTTTTTTGGGATAAGTTGGTGGTGGCGTAGGCTGTAAGAACCTTCTTACAGTAACGTTGCCTTTTTCGTCAGTATTTGTTTTAGTTGAAATATTAGGATTTGCTAGCGTAGGTTGCGCTGCGCTACTTGTAGCGTTAGAATTTTGAGAAATTCTCTTTTCTTTTTTAGGCTCGACCTTTTGGCTAACTTCGGTAGGCTTAATTGGTTCGACTTTTTCTTTAACTTCGATAGGTTTGCTATCTTTGTTAACTTGCGGTTTTACTTCAACACTTTCGGGCGTTGCTTCAACTTCGTTATTTGCTTTTGGCTCGGTTGGTTTGACCTCAACTTGCTGTTTTGCCTCGCTGATAACTTGCGGTACTACTTCTTCGATAATTTGCTGTTCTTGCGAAAAAATAGCATCGTTAACACTCTTGGCAAATTCGTTTTTCTTCATAGAGATAGAAACGTCAATCTCATCTAATTGAAGTTTAGCAGACCTTATAAGTTGTGATAGCTTAGTAGCCTTAGCTTTTGTACTCTTGATATTTCTAAGGTTGTCAAAACTTTGTGTGTTTTCAGTTGTAGTCTTAATTTCGGTTGTCAAACCCATTACCTCCAAATGTTTAGCCTAGAAGTTCTTCTTCTAATTGTTTATATACGTCTTTGCTAATTTCACAGCTAAGACTTCTACTTATTGCTTTGCTCTTGATACACTTATTTAAGCACGCTGTATCTTTACAAATATAAACGCCCCTACCATTAAGTTTACCAGATTTATCGATTACGATTTGCCCTTCGGGTGTGTGGACTATTCGCAATAATAAATTTTTATCTTTTTGCTGTTTGCAACCAACACAGGTGCGTTGAGGAATTTTTTTGTTCATAGTTTTGTTAATTAAACACCATTTATTATTATATCATAAATATAGAAACTTGCGTTAAATATCTATTAATTATTATCAGGTTTTGTATCTATATCAAGATTTTCGTCTAAAATTTTTGCTATAATAGGATTTACTTCTTGACTTTGGATATTTTCTTCATTTAAGGTAGGCTCATCTTCTTGAACGGTATCGTTAGCGTCAAATAGACCGCTTGCAAGAGCAACGCTATAAGATTTAACGTCAATTTTCCAACCTGTAAGACGAGCGGCCAAACGGGCATTTTGTCCGTCTTTGCCAATAGCCAATGATAGTTTATCATCGGGAACAATTACCTTAGCTTCTTTAAGATTTTCATCGGCTTGAACCATAAGAACTTTTGCAGGAGAAAGCGAACGAGCGATAAAATCGATAATATCTGCGCTCCACGGAATAATGTCAATTTTTTCTCCGCCTATTTCGCCTACGATTGCATTTACTCTTGTGCCGTGATTGCCTACGCAAGAGCCAACTGCGTCAATTTCGGGGTCAAGCGAAGTAACGGCAATTTTTGTGCGGAAACCCGCTTCTCTAACTATGCTTTTAATTTGTATAATACCCGAACGAATTTCTGGAACTTCATTTTCAAACAACCTTTTGATAAAACCAAAAGTTGTTCTTGAAAGCATAACCTGCGTACCTTTAAGACCTTCTTTAACTTTTTTGACAAAAACTTTAATTTTATCCCCGGGCGCAAATTTTTCGCCGGGAATTTGGTCAGAGCGTAGCAAAATACCTTCCATTTGATTTTTGCCTATTTCTACAAAAATTGTGCCGTCTTCTTTAATTCTAGACACTACGCCGATTAAAAGTTCATTTTCTTTTTCGATATATTGACTGTAAGTAATATCTTTTTCAGCTTGTTGAAGAAGATTTAAAATAGTATTTTTTGCTGTTTGAGCGGCAATTCTACCAAAGTCTTTGGGAGAAATTTCATTAATAACTTGGTCGCCGATATTATATGTCTTTTTAAATTCACGAGCTTCTTCAAGCGACAGTTCTTTTTCGGGTTCAACGACTTCTTCAACTACATTTTTATAGGTAAATACTCTTATCGTTGACTTTTCGGGATTAAGCTTAACTGTAACATTAAGCGCTTCGCCATAAGATTTTTTGCAAGCGTACGTCAACGCCGATTCGAGCGCCTTAATAAATACGTCTTGGTCAATACCTTTCTCTTTTTGCAAATCTTCCAAAGCAATAAAAAATTCTTTGCTTATCATCTTTATATCCTCCGATTAATTGTTAAAACTCTATATACGGCGTTATTTTTGCCGTAAGTGACTTCTTAAATGTGATTGGTTTATTATCTACTAATATTGTAACGTCTTCGTCAGTTTGAGATACCAACAAGCCGACATATTGCTTATGACCTAGGTAAGGAGCGTACAGCTTGACTACAACTTGTTTGCCACTGTTTTTTTGAAAATCCCATTCGGTTACAATAGCACGGTCTAAACCGGGAGAAGAAACGTTTAGAATATAGGACTGGTCGTCAGTAGGGTTAAGGTCGTCTAAGGGCTGGTCAATAGCTCTATGCAAGGCTTCGCAATCGACAATTCCAACGCCCTCTTTCTTGTCGATAACGACAATTAAGTGCATTCCGTCAAATTGCTTAACATAATTAACTTCTACTAAATATAGTCCTAAACTTTCGGCTATTGGCCTTACAAGTTGTTCGACATATTGACTAATTTTACTCATAAAAACATCCTTACATAAATATGAGAGCGGGCAAACCCACTCTCGCTAAGACTTCTTCATAGGTATTCTATCATAATAGGTTAAAATAATCAAGTGTTTTATAATAGATAGTTTTGTGTTGCAAAGCAATTTTTATAGTTTTATTGCTTAAATAGTAGTAAAAATAGTTAAAATATAGAAAGTTTTGACACCTTTATAGCAAATTGTTGTCTTTTACAAACATTTCAAGCAAACAAACTGCCATACTCAGCGAAGTGTCAAGATATTCTTCTTGTATTAACGTTTGAAAAATTTCGCTAAGCGTTGAGTAATTTACCTTCTTTTTCTTTTTATCGCTTAGTCTTCTACCTAATAGATAGTTTTGCGAAAGTTGAATAAAGTCAAAATTTATGTTGTTAAAATAGTAACCGTAACCCGTTGCGTAGTATTTAATAAATGACATAGCGACTTCTATATTTAGCCCAACCACAACAGAATTAGCGCAAAACTTAAATAAATCTGGAATAATATCGGTAATAGTAGGCGACTCAATCAATTTTGCATTGTCAACCCCTTCTATATCAAGAATTATTTCGGGGTTAATTAAAGTCGAAAAGCCAGAAGTAATCTTACCATTTTCAATTTTTGTACAATTAATCGAATAAACCTTGTCTTCTAACACTTTTTGACCGCTAGATTTTAAATCTAAGGTAACAATTACATTATTTTGTAAATATTCGCAAGTTTTTTCACCGCCAATTTTTATTTGTTCGGGAACGGCAACTTTTGTTGGCTTAATCAATAAATATTTCTCGGGCATAGGTTTTGTCGTATTAACATTTTCTTCCATTGGTAGAATATTACAAAGAGAAATGTCATAAACTTTTAATTCTAATTGTTTACTGTAATTTGAAAAACTTACTGCGCCACAAACAAGCGCATCAAGGTCATTTCTCAAAGTCGATAATTTAAGGGCAACGTCGTTACGCCCAAAAGCTACGGCTTGTATGCTACCGCTATAATCGGTTAGAGTAAATTTATAGATAATCGCCGTTGTTTTTTTAGATTCCAGTATATTGAAATTAGATATTTTACCGCAAACGACGCAAGATTTTTGCGTATCGACTAGGTCAATAATATATCGTGGTTGACTAAGTATCTTTTTGCCGACAAAACGTTCGACGTTTACAACTTTATTAAATCGTTTAGGCTTAGAAAGCTCGGCGTTAAGACTAATTTGTTGGTAAACTTTAACCTGTTCTTTTAGAGTGTCAATTTTAGTATCGCTACTGTGAACCATTATAGAAATATTAAAAGTTAAAGCAGATATATTTGTAAAAGTTGACTGTAATTGTTGCTTAATTTGAGCATTTTCAAATATTTGAAAAGTCAGCTTATCTAAATCGAAAGCAATATCGCACTTGCCATCATTAAGTAAAATTGAAGGTTGAGTAGTTAGACGATGCTTAATTGATGGGTGGTCGTCCATAAATTGTTGGATAATTTCCTCAACTTCTTCATTCGTGAAAGTATCAAGCATAAATTTAATGTAACATTCGTAAGAATTATCGTTAAATTTATAGGTAAGAGCCCTAATTTGTTTTTTTTGCTCCTCGCTTAAAGAATTTTTAGTACAAAAAGTATAAGTTACGTCTTGTCTATTCGTATCAATGACAGTTTTGCGTAACCTTAAATCTTCATATTTGCCTGTAACTTCTCTTATTTTTTGAGCTAACATTTTTACCTTTTGTACCTTTAAGTTGAGTTAGAATATATTAAAACGAATAATTATCACAAATATACTTATATTTTTAGTGGTTTATTTAGAATTTAATTGTTTTTCAATCACAAGTTTGTCAATCTCTTGTAAAAAAAGCTTTACTGCGTCTTTTTTATCAACTTTTTTGTAAATAACGCCTTTTTTAAAAAATGAAATTTGTCTACCGCCGGCAAGACCTAGTTCGGCACTTGCGCATTCGCCCGGTCCGTTGACTTCGCAACCCATAACGGCTATTTTTAGTTGAACATTAATATTTTTTACATAATCGTATACTTGTTTTGCAACCGAAACTAAGTCAATTTGGCATCTTCCACACATTGGGCAAGACACAAGGTCAACTTTTTGCTGTGGATAACCACATTCTTGAAGAATATTTCTAGCTACGATTACTTCTTCGATTGGATTTTCGGTAAGCGAAACTCTAATGGTATCCCCTATGCCTTGACTGAGCAAAGTAGAAATTGCCAAAGTGTTTTTAACTATTCCGTATTGCATAACGCCGGCTTCGGTAAGCCCGATATGTAACGGATAATCAAATTTTTGAGAAAGAGCGCAATTTACAGCTATTGTTTGACTAACTGAGGTGCTTTTTGCCGACAAAACAAGTTTTGTAAATTTGCGTTGCTCAAACATATCTATGTATTGAGAAATGCCCGATAAAAAAACTTCTTGCTGGCTTAACCCTTTTGAAAGTAGGTCTTTGTCGAGAGAACCGCTATTTACGCCTATTCTTATAGCTGTATTGTGTTCTTTTGCCGAATCTATAATATAATTTAAAGACTCTTTTGGAAAATTACCGGGATTTATACGAATTTTTGCCACACCGCTTTCGATAGACTTTAAAGCAAACTGAGCGTTAAAATGTATATCGGCGACAATGGGCAAAGAGCAAGAGCTTACAATTTTAGACAAGGCATTTGCGTCTTCTTGACAAAAAACAGCAAGCCTAACTATATCGCAGTTGACTCTTTTAAGCTGTTCAATTTGTAGAAGTGTAGCGTCTATATCTCTTGTCTTAGTGTTTGTCATAGACTGAACGGCTATTTTGTTGTTTCCGCCTATTACAACGCTCCCGATATTAATTTCTTTGGTAATCCTTCTCATAGCTAAAACCATTTAAATACGTCAATAAATATTACAAAGGCAAGCAAAAGAATTATACCGACAGCGTGTATCCACGACTCAACTTTGCGATTAATGGGTTTGCCCCTTATCCATTCGATTAGCACAAATATCATTCTACACCCGTCAAGAGCGGGTAGAGGCAATAAATTAAATACCGCAAGGTTGACCGAAATAAGGACTATTAAGAAAAGAATGCTGGTAAAGTCTACTGCGACTATGCTAGCTATCATATCAATCGTAGTTATTGGCCCGCCTACGCTCTCTATCCCGATTACGCCGGTAATTAGTTGACCTAATGTTTTGAGAACAACCGTTCCTACTTTACCGCAAAAGACAAAGCCCCTGCCAAACGATTGGAAAAATGGCGTAACAATACGTTCGGCGCTACTCTTTACTCGTATTCCAAAGTCGTTATAGGTCTTTTCCTTGCCGTCTTCGCCGATAATCTTATAGGTATAGATTTTAACGTTTAAAAGGGTGAGAATTTCGCCTTGTTTATCGCTTATTTTGGTAACGGGCGCAGTTTTATCAGTAGGTCTAAATACCGTTACGCTTGCAGAATCGCCAGATTCTTGAATTAATTCGGTATAGTCGGCAGGAAAATATATATCTTTGCCATTAATACCTAAGATAATATCGCCTAATTGAATTGTGTTATTGTCGTAGTTAGGCGAAGTTTCATAAATAGTGTAAGTTGTAAGTCTATATTCGCCAAAACAAGAAAAAGCTATAATTGCAATTAAAATTGCAGAAACAAAGTTAAACAAAACTCCGCCAAAAAGAACAATCAGTCTTTTCCAAGGTTTTTGATTATTAAAAGCGTCGGGACTATTTAATTTTTCTTCGTCTTCGCCGTCAAAAGAACAATATCCGCCAAGAGGAATTGCCCTAATTGAAAACTTTTCATCGGTTGTTTTATGTTTTTTTTGAAATATTTTGGGCCCCATACCAATAGAAAACTCGGTAATTTTAAATTTTAAAAGTTTTCCAAAAGTATAATGTCCAAGTTCGTGTATAGTAATCATAAACATCAATACTAATAAGGCAATTAAAATATAGCCTATTTTAGCAAAGACTTGACCAACCGTAACGCTTAAAAGAAATGTCATTTATTTCTCCTCATAATAATCCATAAGAAATTTGTAAGCCAAACTATAAACTTTAAAAATATTGTCTTTTGTTACTTCCATTGACTTTAAACTCGGGTAAAAAGAATCGGCAACAAAAAGAATATTTTTATAAAAGTCGGTAAAATGTATCTTCTTCTTTTCAAATAATTTTCTTAGAGCAAGGCAACTTGCGACCATAACAGTAGGCATTATGCCACTGTTACATTGTTGATTGTAACATAAAACCGAACAAGGGAATTTTTCCTTGTCAAGAGGCAAAAAGTTTAGCTCTCTAAGTTCGGTAAGTTTAAGGTCTTGCGCTTGCGATTTAATTCTTGTCGGGTAAGTTAATGCGTATTGTATCGGCAATCTCATATCGGGTTGGGCAAGTTGCGCTAGCGTTGAACCGTCAACAAATTGAACAAAAGAATGAACTATACATTGTGGGTGTACTACAATATCAATGTTTGAAATAGGAACGTCAAATAAAAAATGCGCTTCGAGAACTTCCATAGTCTTATTAAACATTGTATTTGAGTCTATTGTTATATCTGCGCCCATATTCCACTTTGGGTGTTTTTTAGCTTGGTCGTAAGTGATAAATTCAAGTCTACTTGAAAGTTCGTTATAAAAACTACCACCGCTAGCTGTGATTGTAATTTTTTGTATAGGTTTTCCGTCGGCGCATTGCCATATCGCCGAATGTTCGCTGTCTATGGGAAAAACTTTGCTAAGACTATTTTTCCTCATTCTGGCGATTAGGTCGCCCCCGCAAACTATAATTTCCTTGTTTGCGACAGCTATGTCAATGTTGTGAAGCAAACAATAAATAAAAGCGTCAAGAGAGTCGATTCCGCTTGTCGCAAATATTGCAAGGTCAATATTTTGTTCAACCGCCTTAGTCAAACATTCCTTGCCGTCACTAGCAACTAACCCCAAATATGTAGGCAAAAATTTAAGAGCTTGCTCCTGCAATAACTCGGCGTTAGAGTAAGCCGTAAGCGAAATAACACGAAAATCTTGTTTATGTGACGCCACAACTTCTAATACTTGTTTTCCAATAGAGCCTGTGCTACCTAAAATTGCAATTCTTCTCATATTTGTATTGTATTATAGGATAAACGTCCATATTACCGCAACAAACACGCTGTTGAGCATTATGCCGTCAAACCTATCCATAAATCCTCCGTGAGAGCCTAAAAGGTGGCTGTAATCTTTAATACCGCAATGCCGTTTTACATAGCTAGCAAGCAGGTCGCCTATTTGAGTGCAAATCGAGCCAAATATACCCATTAAAAGATAACATATTATTTTCATAGGCATACTAAGCGGTATACCTGCTTTAAACCAATGAACATTCATAAGCGGTAAGGCTTCAAATAAGAAAAACACAAGTCCGGCGCCAACAATACCGCCAAACACTCCGCCAATAGCGCCCTCGACTGTTTTGTTAGGCGATATAACGGGAGCAAGCTTGTGTTTGCCAAACAATACGCCAAAGATTAAAGCGCATACGTCCGACATACAAGAAATAGCGAATACTAACGCAAGTCCTACTGTATTTAAAGGTAAAAGTTGTTCGCCTCTTAACGAATCTACAATATAACCGTTATCAAACATAGGATTACCCGGCCCTATTTCTACCGAACTTGCTGATTTGTTGATATAAAACAATGTTGAAAGAAGTAATGCAGGATAAATCAATACAAAAGCAAAATTTTGTAGCGAACCCTCAGGTAAATTTTTAAATATGGTAATAGCGCAACCGATAATAAATATAAGTAAGCTAAATAAAACAATACCGGTATAACCAAACCAAAAGTAAGGTATGCCAAAGACGATTGCGTACGACCAAACTAGCCAACTAAGTTCGTCGGGTATCTTTGGACCGAGCGCTTTTCTAGTTTCTAGTATGCAGATGCCTATGACTGCGCACAAGAAAAATGAAACATAATATCTATCGACAAATTCTCCTAGTAGTATCATACCAACAAATACAATCATAATGAGCGTCGACATAAAAATTCTCTTTTGTATCATTTATTCTTTTACCCCTCCAAAATTACGTATCCTCTTACGATATATTTCTAATGCCGTACAAAGTTGTTGTTTGTCAAAGTCTGGCCAAAGGCAATCTGTAAAGTATAATTCGGCGTATGCGCACGAATATAACATAAAATTGCTTAGCCTCATTTGTCCGCCCGTACGGACAACAAAGTCTATTTCGGGAAGTTCATTTAATATAGTTTGAGTAAATTGTTTCTCGCTTACTCTTTTGCCTAGTTGAATAAATTTATTTGCAGTTTCAACAATTTCCGCCCTACCGCCATAATTTAAACACAAGTTAACTGTAATATCATTGTTATTGCAAGTATTCTCAACTGTTTTGTTAATTTTGTTTACTAATGTTTGCGGTAAAGAATTGTAACTACCAGTAAAAATAATGCGAATTTTGCCCGATTCGTCGTTAAAGCTGTCGAGATAACGACAAGCCAAACTAAACAGCCCGTCAACTTCGGTTTTCGGGCGTTTCCAATTTTCGGTCGAAAACACAAATAGACTTACATATTTTATGCCAAATTCTAGGCAATTATCAATAACTTTATGAACAGTTTCAAGTCCTTCTTTGTGACCTTCTTTGCGTGGTAGACCTCTTAATTTTGCCCACCTACCATTACCGTCCATAATAAAAGCTATGTGACTAGGCGTCATATATACCTCGATATTTTAAATAATGCCGTGTTTCTTTGACACGGCATTGACCAATAAACTAAGTATGCGTTGTCAAAGAGTTAAACTACTAAACAATCCGCCTCTTTGTTCTTGCCAAGAAGTTCAATCGCTTCGATTTGTTTAGCCACGATTTTGTCAATCTCGTCTTCGTAAGATTCAATTAAGTCTTCGGATATAGTCTTTTCATTTTTAATCTTTTTTAGACTTTCCATAGCGTCTCTGCGAACATTTCTAACTGCAACTTTGGCTTCTTCGGTAAGTTTTTTAACAGATTTAACTAATTCAAGCCTACGTTCTTGGTTAAGCTCAGGAAAAACAAGTCTAATTACTATGCCGTCGTTTTGAGGCGTGACGCCGATATTTGCAGCAAAAATAGCTTTTTCGACCTTGCTTAACATAGATTTGTCCCACACGGAAATGACTAGAAGTCTTGCTTCTGGGTTAGAAATGTTTGCCATTTGCGAAATAGGAGTTGGAGCGCCATAGTAGTCGACAAGAATTTTTTCAACTAGCTTAGGGTTAGCCCTGCCTGCTCGCATAAGGGAAAATTCACTCTTCATATAGTCTATGGACTTGGCAATTCTTTCATCAACGTCCATAAAGATTAATTCAATTGTTTCGTTAGCGTAAACCATAATAATTCTCCTCTACTAATATACTTATATTATACTCAATAAAATTGTAAATTTCAATAGTTATTCAATAATTGTGCCAATATTTTTACCTTCCACCGCATTAATTATGCTATTTTTGTCGGCAAGAGCAAAAACAAGAATAGGAATTTTGTTTTCCATACACATTGAGATAGCTGTGGTGTCAAGAGCGTGTAAATTTTTGCTTATAACGTCCATATAACTTATTGTGGAATATTTTTTTGCTGTTATATCAATCTTGGGATCGCTAGAATACACGCCGTCTACCGCCTTAGCGCAAAGCAAACAATCTGCGTGAAGTTCCGCCGAGCGTAACGCAGCCGCCGTATCGGTAGTAAAGTAAGGGCTACCTGTTCCGCAAGCAAATATTACTATGCGACCTTTTTGTAGGTGACTAAGGGCTTTACGCAAAATATATGGTTCGGCTACTTGTTTAATTTCTAGGGAAGTTTGCACTCTTACGGGAATAAGTTTAGCTTCAAGAGCGTCTTGAATAGCTAAGGCGTTTATAACGGTTGCAAGCATACCCATGTGGTCGGCTACCGCCCTATCCATTTGTTCGCCTTGCCTACCACGCCAAAAGTTACCTCCGCCGACAACAAGACCAATTTGCAAACCTTGCTCGTAAAGAGTTTTAAGCTGTTCGACTATTGAGTCTACGGCATTATTGTCGATACCAAAGCCTTTACCGCCCGCAAGCGCTTCACCGCTAATTTTTAAAACAATTCTCTTATATTTTAGCATTATTGCTCCTTATCAAAAGGGGACAAAATTGCTTGTCCCCTTTTATAAATTGTTATTTGTTGATAGATTCTAATTGTTCGGCAATTTCTTTTGCAAAGTCTGTTGACCTCTTTTCAAGTCCCTCGCCCATCTGGTAACAAGTAAATCTTCTAATTGATATTTTCTCGCCTACGGCGGCTATTGTTTGATTAATTAACTCTTTAATAGTAATTTCATCATTCTTTACATAAGGTTGTTCGAGTAAACAAACTTCGGTGTAATATTTTTTAATACGACCATCAACCATTTTTTGAATAATAGCTTCGGGCTTAGGCTTAGGCTCGTTTTTAGCCTGCGCAATAAGAATTTCTTTTTCGCTTTCAATTTTTTCTTGGGAAACGTCTTCGATTGAAACAACTTCGGGTCTTGTCGCTGCAATTTGCATACATAGGTTGTGAACAAGGTCGGTAAATTGTTCGCTACGAGCGACAAAATCTGTTTCGCAGTTGACTTCAAGCAACACGCCTATTTTGCCACCCATGTGGATATAACTGCCTACAACGCCTTCTGCTGCGATACGGCTTGCTTTTTTAGCTGCTGAGGCTATGCCTTTTTCTCTTAAATATTTAATTGCTTCGTCAAAATTGCCGGCTGTGGCAACAAGAGCCTTCTTGCAATCCATCATACCTACGCCGGTAGTTTCACGTAATTTCATTATATCTTGATTGGTAAATTCTGCCATTTATTTAAACTCCTTAATAATTATTCTGCCTTTGGCTCTTCGACAACAACTTCGACTGCTTTTGCTCTTGCTTTTTTAACGGGTTTTTCTTCTACAACTTCTTCTGCCGTTTGGGCTACAACAACTGTTTCGGTAACAATTTGTTCAATCTCTTGATCTTTGATAATAGGCGTTTCAACTATTTTTGCTTTAACTTCTTCTCTTGCAACTTCGTCTTCTACTTGATATATTACGCCTTCTTTGGCTTCGATTACAGCGTTTGCAATTACAGCGGCTACAATCTTAATTGCGCCTATTGCGTCGTCGTTACCGGGTATTACGCAGTCAACTTCGTCGGGGTCGCAGTTAGTATCTACTATTGCTACGATAGGAATATTAAGGGTATGAGCTTCGGCGATTGCAATAGCTTCTTTTTTGCAGTCTACTACAAATAAGCAACCGGGCATACCGGGCATATCTTTGATGCCGCCGATATTTGCTTGTAATTTATCTCTTTCGCTTCTAAGTTTAGCAACTTCTTTTTTGGGAAGAAGGTCAAATTCGCCCATAAGTTCTCTTTGATTGATACTGTTAAGTTTGTCAATACGAGTGCGAATTGTCTTAAAATTGGTAAGCGTACCGCCTAACCAACGATTATTGATGTAGAACATACCGCAACGCTCTGCCTCAGCTTGAATAGCTGTTTGAGCTTGTTTTTTTGTGCCTACAAATAGAATTGACTTACCCTCTTTGGCTATGTCACGAACAAAGTTATAAGCTTGCTCGGCAAGTAGTACGGTCTGTTGAAGGTCAATAATATGAATATCATTTCTCTCCGAATAGATGTACTTCTTCATTTTAGGGTTCCATCTTCTTGTTTGGTGTCCAAAGTGGACGCCTGCTTCTAATAGTTGTTTCATTGAAACTACTGCCATTTTGTGTTACACTCCTTTACTTTTATTGTTTTACCTCCTTGCATCATTTACTACGGCAAACCTTTTTACAAGGCACAAAAGCCGAATTGATACAAGTGCGTACTAAACCTTGTAAATTATAACATAGCTTGTTACTTTTAGCAATTATTTTTGAACTCATTTTAGGCGTTATTAGTAAGAATAACTTGTAAATATAAGTAAAATGATTGATGTTAATGTAAAATTACTTAACAAAAGCGATATACAAATTATAACCTACTTATGTTTGCATATCGCTTGTTATTAGATAAATTAAATTGATAACTTAATAGTTAAGAAATATTATTTCTTATTGCAATCGCACTTTTCGGCTGAGTGTTTGTGTTCGTCACAACCGCAATCGCACTCGTCGTCACAATCGCATTCGTCGTCGCAATCGCATTCGTCGCCACAACCGCAACCACAACCACATTCTTCGCCTTCAAATTCCTCAGCCATCTTGTCATATAGTTCAAACAAAGTGTCTTGTAACGCTTCGTCTTCTACCGGTAAGAGGTTGAATATCTCTGGGTCATTCTCGTCTTCGCTTATTTCAAATACAATAACGCAATCGTCGTCAAGATCGTCGGTTTCTTCCATTGGTTGTAAGAAAGCGTAGCTCTTACCTTCGTGCTCGATTGTAGCGGAGTGATAACACTCTAATTCCTTGCCGTCCTCGTCTGTTAGAGTTATAACTCTGTCTTCGTCAACTGGTATTTGCTCGGTCTTATCCTTCATTGTAGTTCCTCCAAAAATTTATTTTTTATAATAATCAAGATAACTTTGTAGTATTATGGTCGCCGCTACCTTGTCTATAACGCCTTTGCGTTTATCCCTAGATACATTACCCTCTATCAAAACACGTTCCGCCGAAACAGTGGTCAATCGTTCGTCAATAAACTTAACTTCAAGACCCGTTTTTGCGCTAAGTTGAGAGGCAAATTCCCTAGTCTTAATAGTTTGGGCATTTTCATTGCCGTTCATACTAATTGGTAACCCCGACACAATTACGGTTACGTCTTGCGCAAAACAAACAGAAGCAAAATATGCAAGGTCACGTTCGATTGTAGTTCGTTCGTAGGTGCAAAACGGGTTTGCAATTATTTGCATTTTGTCGGAAAGCGCAACGCCTATGCGTCTGTCGCCGATATCTAAGCTCATTATTCTACTCATTTCTTTATATTAACATATTCGCAAAAAAATTGATAGTCTTTTATTAAAGTTATTTTAATTGAAATTACCTATGATATACTATTACAGAAATAGTATTATATATTTTGTTTAGATATGTGTAAAATAAAGAAAACAGGGTAGCTTTCGCTACCTTGTTAGTCGTTATTCATTAGTTTGAGTAACTTTTTCTTACCAGTTACAAACATTTGCTTAACTTGCGGAATTTGCGCAAGCGCAAGACCCGCTGTTATTCCTACGGTTAGACCTATAATTAAACCTTTAATTTGCATTAAATTCACCCCCTTTGCCTTAGTGTGAGTAAAAGCAATGGGTAAAATGCGTGAAATATAGATAAAATTAGTAGGTAAAATTATTAAATTTATTTTTACTCGGTTAAACTAACAATAGTTTATTTCGCAGTAGAGTTTTTTTCTCTATATTGAGCGATAGCCGTTTTAATAGCTTCTTCCGCAAGCACCGAGCAGTGTATTTTTTGAGGCGGAAGCCCCTCTAAATATTCGACTATTGAGGCGTTTTTAAGGTCTAAGGCTTGGTCTAAGGTCATTCCCTTTACCATCTCGGTAGCAACCGAACTGGTAGCTATTGCAGCTGTACAGCCATAAGTTTGAAATTTTGCGTCGGTAATAATGTCGTTATCGATTTTTAGAGAAATACTCATAATATCGCCACAAGTAGCGTTGCCTACTGTGCCGATAGCGTCGGCGTTATCAATTACGCCTACATTTTTAGGGTGAGCAAAGACCTCTAATACTTTATCGTTATACATTTATCTTTTCTCCTTGTGATAATTTAAATAATGGTGAAATGTTGCGTAATTTTTCTACGCTTTCGGCAAGAACTTCTACGCAGTAATCAACTTCTTGCATTGTGTTGTGTTTGCCAAAGGAAAATCTAATCGAACCGTGAGCGTCAACAATATCTACCCCCATAGCAAGTAAAACGTGCGAAGGTAGCAAGCTTTGCGACGAACAAGCCGAACCGCTAGAAACTGCAATTCCGGCAAAATCAAGCAATGTAAGCAAACCGTCGCCTTCAATATATCTAAAACAAAAGTTTGCATTGCTCGGTAGTCTAACGGCTGTGTTTGCTGTTCCATTAAAACGAATAAACGGAATTTTTTCTTGAACTAGGGATACAAAATAATCTCTTATACTTGCTATATATTTAGCGTTTTCTTGTAGGGTCGAGGTCGCTATTTCAATAGCTCTACCCATTCCAACGATAGCTGGCGTATTGCTCGTGCCTCCTCTTTGCGCTCTTTCTTGTCCTCCGCCTATGATTAGTTTGTCGATAATTAAACCGTTGCGAATATAGAGAGCGCCAACACCCTTAGGTCCGTAGAATTTATGAGCCGAAATGGTAGCTAGGTCAACGCCAAGTTTGTGAACGTCAACTGGGATAGAGCCCATAGCTTGAACGCAGTCGGCGTGCATTAATATACCCTTAGAGTGAGCCAAAGCCGAAATTTGTTCGATAGGTTGAATAGACCCAACTTCATTGTTAGCGTACATTATTGAAATTAATACGGTATCGGGACGAATTAATTTAGTAAGTTCGTCTACTTTGACAAAGCCAAATTCGTCTACGGGAGCATAACTAGCCTCAAAACCATTTTTCGCAAGCCATTCTACGCAATTTAAAATAGAATGGTGTTCGATTGTAGATATTATTATATGTTTGCCTTTGTTTGCCCTAGCGTACATTGTTCCTTTAATAGCCCAGTTGTTAGCCTCGCTACCCGAACCGGTAAAATACACTTCGTTGGGCATTGCGTTAATTGCTTTCGCTACGCTTAATCTTGCTTTGTCGATTGCAATAGAACAAACTTTACCAAAAGAATGTAGGCTGTCGGCGTTGCCGAAATTATCGCAAAAATATGGTTTCATAGCCTCGAAAACTTGGCTATCTAATTGTGTTGTTGCCGAATTATCAAAATAAACTTTCATTTATCTTCCTCCAAAAGTTGTAAAAGCGAAATATTATCTAAAAATGCGTTAATATGCGAATAAAGTTTGTTAAATAGCTTAAAGGGAATACAGTCGTGTTTGCCGTTACATTTGCCTTCGATACAATCAACTATAAGTAAGTTATCTTCGCACGCCCTTAAAACTCTACCTACCGAAATATCTTGCGGTGGTTTAGAAAGCAGGTAACCGCCATAAGCGCCCCTAGTCGCAACAATAATACCATCTTTTTTAAGTAGAGAAAGAACTTGTTCGAGGTATTTATCCCCTACGTGAATAGTATTTGCAAGCTCGGTTGAGGTAATTAGTTTGGCTTGACTGTAATTTTGAGAAAGAATGACCGAAACATACAGTCCATAGCGAGATTTTGCCGACATTTTCATAATTTTTAATTCCTACCTTTTTACTAGGAATAGTATAACAATAGTGCTGACAAATGTCAAATAAAAATAAATAAAAAAGACAAAAATAAATAAATATTTCTGTCTTTGTTTATAGGTAATTAAGATAAGTTTTCTAAGTCTATGATTAGTCTAAAATATCATTTGCATAAAGCGGGTATTTTTGAGTTAGTTCAAGCACTTTTGCAAGATTTTTTTCAAGACAAGCTTCGCCGTTTGCAACTACGTCGCCGATAATATCGCCGATTAGTTTCATCTCGGGACTGCCCATACCACGTGTTGTTACGCTTGGAGTACCAATTCTTATACCGCTTGTAATTTTTGGAGGAAGGGTATCGAAAGGTATTGCGTTAGCGTTAACCGTAATATGTATGCGGTCAAGCATAACAGTTAAGTCTTTGCCGGTAAAGCCTGTATTTGATAGGTCAATCAAAATTAAGTGATTGTCAGTACCGCCAGAAACAAGCCTAAGCCCCTTTTCTTTAAGGGTATTTGCAAGAGTTTGAGCGTTATCAAGAACTTTTTGTTGATAAATCTTAAATTCGGGTTGCAATGCTTCGGCAAAACATACTGCCTTAGCGCCTATAATGTGCATAAGAGGTCCGCCCTGCGTTCCGGGGAAAACTCCGCTATCAATTTTTTTAGCCCACTTTTCTTTGCAAAGGATAAGTCCGCCACGAGGACCTCTAAGCGTCTTATGAGTAGTTGTTGTAACTACGTCGGCATAAGGAACGGGACTTGGGTGTAAACCTGCCGCAACTAAACCGGCAACGTGCGCCATATCTACCATAAAGATTGCGTCAACCTTGTCGGCAATTTCACGGAAACGTTTGTAATCAATAAAACGAGCGTAAGCTGACGCTCCCGCAACAATAATCTTAGGGTGACTTTCTAAGGCTATGCGTTCTAGTTCGTCATAGTCGATTGTTTCGGTTTCTTTGGTTACTCCATAAGGCACAATGTTAAAATATTTACCCGAAATATTTACTTTGCTACCGTGTGAAAGGTGTCCGCCGTGATTGAGGTTCATTGCCATTATTGTATCGCCGGGCTTTAAAAACGCTATGTATACAGCGGTGTTTGCATTTGCTCCGCAGTGAGGTTGAACGTTTGCGTGTTCTGCTCCAAAAAGTTGTTTAGCACGGTCACGAGCGATATCTTCTACGATATCAATACATTCACAACCGCCATAATAACGATTATTAGGGTAACCTTCGGCATATTTATTTGTAAGGTGAGAACCCATAGCGGCAAGAACGGCGGGAGAAGCAAAGTTTTCGCTTGCGATAAGTTCGATATTCTGTCTTTGTCTAGTCAGTTCTTTAACATACGCCTCGTAAATTGCGGGGTCGTTTTGCTTTAAAATCTTTAAATCTATCATTTTGTAAGCTCCTATAAATATTGTTTAATCTTTTCGAGTATTTCAGCTTGCGGAATAGCGCCTACTATGCGGTCAACTAATTTTCCGTCTTTGTATATGCACATATTTGGAATAGCCGAAACTTCGGCTAACGTAGCAAGCTCTCGATTGTTATCAACATCGACTTTGCCTATCTTAGCCTTACCGTCAAGTAGCTTAGCTACTTCTTCAAGAATTGGCGCTACCATTCTGCAAGGACCGCACCAGGTCGCCCAGTAATCTACTAGACAAACGCCTGTGGCTATAAAATCGTCAAATGTTTGCTTATCAAGATTGGTTATTAATTCGTTCATTGTCATTCTCCTCTATTTTCAACATTCTTGGTATTAATTTTAGCTTACTTGCATACCGTTTGTCAATACATCTTACAAAAATAAACCCTATTGCCAACCCAAAAACAAAAATTAACACAAGCGCCCAGTCGGGCAAAGGAAATATGCTTGCAAGAAGCATAACTAAAAATGCAAATACAAGCGGTATAACGTAGACAATTAGAGATGTTGCGGTCGCCGAAACACCGGTGATATCAAGTTCTACGGTTTGGTCGACAGTTGCGTTTAAGGTGTTTGGAACAGTTAAATCTACAAATTTATCTTTTTGAGAAATGTTACACATATTGCAGTTGCCACAAGCCGAAGTACGCATAATACGCACAACGGCTAAATCTTTTTTAACGCTAATTATTTTGCCGTGTTCAATCATTCTTTAATCACTTCTATGCCTAGCTCGGCAAGTTGAGGTTTATCTACTACGTTTGGCGCTTGCGACATCATACAAGTTGCGGTTTGAGTCTTAGGAAAAGCTATTACCTCTCTAATATTGTCAATTTTGCCTAGCACCATAGTAAGCCTGTCAAGTCCAAAAGCCATACCTCCGTGAGGCGGAGTGCCATATTTTAAAGCGTCTACAAAATATCCAAAGCGGTTTTTTATCTGTTCTTCGGGAATACCTAAAACATTAAACATTCTCTCTTGCATTTCAGTATCGCATATTCTTATGCTACCGCCACCCATCTCGTCGCCGTTAATTACAATATCGTAAGCTTTTGCGCGCACTAAACCCGGTTTAGAGTCAAGTAATGGTAGGTCCTCTACCATTGGACTGGTAAACGGGTGGTGACGGGCTACAAAACGACCTTCGTCCTCGCTATATTCAAGCAAAGGAAATTCGGTTATCCAAAGTAGCTTATAGTCATTTTTGTCAATTAAATTAAATTTACTTGCAAGTTCGCAACGTAAAGCCCCTAGCGCAGTTTGAGCTTTTTCGGCAACTTTGTCACAAATTACAAAGGCGATATCACCGACGGCTAAATTAAGCTTTTGTTCAAAGTCCTTAGTAGCTTGCGGAGTTAAATTCTTAGCAAAGCTACTACGAATCGAACCTTCTTCAACTGCAAAATATCCTAGCCCTTTAACTTTATAACCCTTTACAAACTCAGTGTAACGGTCAAGAGTCTTGCGAGAAAGCTCGGCTTGTTTGCCACGAAGAACAACCGCTCCTATATAGCCATTATCATTAATAATATCTTGATAAATTGAAAAACCACAGTTATTTAACGTAGTCGTTATATCTTTAATCTCAACGTCATAACGAAGGTCGGGCTTATCCGTGCCAAACCTAGACATAGATTCGGCATAAGTCATACGCATAAAGTGAGGCGCAAGTTTAATGTTTAAAAGTCTATCAAACCAACGAATTATTAAACCCTCAACAAGATTGATAATCGAATCGGGTTGGTCGATAAACGACATCTCCATATCGATTTGAGTAAATTCGGGTTGACGATTTGCTCGCAAGTCTTCATCTCTAAAACAACGAGCAATTTGATAATATCTGTCCATACCGCCCATCATAAGTAGTTGTTTATAAAGTTGGGGCGCTTGCGGAAGAGCGTAAAAAGAACCGTGTTTAATACGACTTGGAACAAGATAGTCCCTTGCTCCTTCGGGCGTACTCTTGCCTAAAATAGGCGTTTCTATCTCGCAAAAACCACATTCGTCGAAATAGTTGCGGGCAATATTGCATATTTTACTGCGTAAAATTAAGTTTTGCTGTAATTTTGAACGACGCAAGTCTAAGTAGCGGTACTGTAAACGCAACATCTCGCCCGCCGTGTCGTCGCCGATTGAAAACGGTGGAGTTAAGGCGGTAGATAAAATTCTAAGTTCGGTTGCGCATACTTCAATTTCGCCGGTTGTCATATTAGAATTAGTATTGCCCTCTTTTCTTAGGCGAACAAAACCGCAAACGGCTATTACATATTCGAGTTTGATTTCGCTAGCCTTTTGAAGCAAAGATTGGTCGCAGATATCGGTGTCAAATACTATTTGCGCAATGCCTGTAATATCCCTAAGTTGTAGAAACATTAAACTGCCTAAGTCACGCCTGCGATGTACCCAGCCCATTAAGACGACCTTTTTATCGACGTCTTTTGCCGATAACTTTCCGCACATATCTGTTCTTGTTAATCCGTTAAGAAACTCTTGCATATATGAAAATTCTCCTTGGTTTACAAAATGTATTTTTTAAGATTAAGACTTTTAGCCTCGCTAGAATAATAAGCCGTAACAAATTTTTTGTCAATTATTATTGTTTGAGATTTATTTTCTTCTTCGACTTCGTAAGAAATATCTTCGGTAATGTGTTCAAGAATACTTTGAAGTCGCCTTGCGCCTATATCTTCAAAGGTATTGTTAAAGTCTACCGCAAAGTCGGCAATCGCCTCGATACCATCTTCGGTAAATTGTAGATTAATGTTATCGACCGAGAGTAATTTAGTGTATTGCGAGGTAATAGCATTTTCGGGTTCGGTTAAAATTTTAACAAAGTCGGCTTTGTTTAAGCTTGATAGCTCGACTAAAATAGGAAATCTACCTTGTAATTCGGGAATTAAATCCGAAACACTGCTAACGTGGAAAGCTCCGCTTGCAATAAATAAGATGTGGTCTGTACGAATATTGCCATATTTTGTGTTAACCGAACAGCCCTCGATTATGGGTAGAATATCTCTTTGCACGCCTTCACGAGAAACGTCAGGACCATTAGAACTGCCTTTGCCGGCAATTTTATCTAATTCGTCAATAAATATTAGCCCTTCGTTTTCGGCACGAGAGATTGCTTCTGCGTTGACCGAATCGCTGTCAATTAGTTTCTCTGCGTTATCGGCTATTAATATTCGCATAGCTTCGCCAACGGTTAAGCGCCTTTTTTTAGTTTTATTTGGCATTAAATTGCCGAAAATACTGCCTAAATTTAGTTCGTTACCACTACCGGGAACAAGCTCGATTGATTGAGGTTTTTCGGTAATATTTATTTCGATTGGAAGGTGGTCAAGATGTCCCGAACTTACTTCGTCACGAATTGTAGTTTTATTAATATTTTCGGGGAAGTTCTTGTCGGCAAGGAGAATTTCACAAATTTTGGTTATCGCCATTTCTCGTGCTTTTTGTTCGACGTCTTTACAACGTTCGTCGTTTACTAAACGAATGGCTACTTCTACAAGGTCACGAACCATTGATTCTACATCTCTACCGACGTAACCTACTTCGGTATATTTAGTAGCTTCAACTTTTAGAAAAGGCGCTTTTACAAGTTTAGCGAGCCTACGAGCAATTTCGGTCTTGCCTACGCCGGTAGGACCTTTAAGAATTATATTTTTAGGCGTAATTTCTTCTCTATCTTTGGGCGAAAGTTGACTTCTACGATAACGGTTGCGTAGAGCAATCGCTACGGCTTTTTTTGCATTATCCTGCCCTATTATATATTTATCAAGTTCGGCAACAATTTGTTTTGGCGTCATTTTATAGTTCCTCCACAGTTATATTAGAATTTGTATAAACACAAATATCGCTTGCAATTTTAAGAGCTTGATACGCTATTTCTTTTGCCGAAAGTTCGGTAAAACCGTATAAAGCTCGTGCAGCCGAAAGAGCAAAATTTCCTCCGCTACCTATTGCGCAAATACCATTTTCGGGTTCGATAACATCGCCTGCGCCCGATAAAATTAAAAAGTTTGTTTTGTCGGCTACAATCATCATTGCGTCAAGTTTACGAAGCATTTTATCAGTACGCCATAGTTGAGCAAGCTCAACTGCGCTACGCATAAGGTTGCCCGTATATTTTTGAAGCATAGCCTCAAATTTTTCAGTTAAAGTAAATGCGTCGGCAACAGAACCTGCAAAACCGACAGCTACCGACCCGTTATAAATACGACGAACTTTTACAGCGTTACCTTTGAGAATAACGTTTTCGCCTTGTGTGACTTGACCATCGCCGGCTATTGCAATTCTGCCAAACCTAGATACTGCGCAAATTGTTGTGCCTCGTATAGTATCCGAATAAATTGTCATAGTAAATCTCCTTTGATTGTTTGAGCAATCTTACTTATATTATTAATTGAACGCTCGGCATACGCCATTTTTTTAGCTTTTTTGTCCTTTATAATTTGGTCAAGAGGGCTAAGTATGCCAAAATTTGCATTCATAGGTTGAAAATTAGAATTTTTATTACTTATATAATTAGATAATGCGCCTAAAATAGTAGAATTGTCAAGTGTTAAAAGAGGCAATTTTTTAATAAATCGCGCGATATTTATACCGCAAAGGAGTCCGCTTGCGATTGATTCGCAGTAGCCTTCTACTCCGCTAATTTGTCCGGCAAAAAACAAATTTGGGTATTGTTTCGATTGAAAAAAGTTGTTAAGCAAATCGGGCGAATTGATAAAAATATTCTTGTGCATTACTCCGTAACGGACAAATTCGGCATTAGCAAGCGCCGGAATTAATCCAAAAACACGCTTTTGTTCGCCAAATAGAAGATTGGTTTGACAACCTACTAAGTTATATAGGCTACCCTCGACATTCTCTTTGCGAAGTTGAAGTACGGCGTACGGACGTAAATTTTCGGCTGGGTTAAATAGCCCTACCGGCTTAAACATACCGTAACGAATAGTCTCTATGCCTCGACTTGCCATAACTTCAATAGGCATACAGCCTTCAAAAACATTCTTTTCGTAGTCTTTAAGGGTTGCTCTTTGGGCGGAAATTAGCTCGTGCCAAAAAATTTCGAATTGTTGCTTAGTCAAAGGGCAATTAATATAATCTTTTTCGCCCCTATCATAACGGCTTGCGATAAAGTAATTAGACTTATCAAGGCTTTCGGCTGTGACTATTGGGGCGACTGCGTCGTAAAAATGTAAAAACTCGCCCGAAAAGGCTTGTAGCGAGGGCAAAAGTTTTTGACTTGTTAGCGGACCTGTGGCGACTACTACAATTTCGTCGTTTGAAGGTAAAATACTATCTTCTTCCCTATTAATTATTTCAATATTGGGCATAGCTTGCAAACGGCTTGTAACTAACCGAGAAAATTCCTCTCGGTCTACTGCAAGCGCCGACCCCGCAGGTACGGTTGTTTTGTCGGCAGAATTAATAAGCAAACTATCAAGCAAACGAAGTTCTTGCTTGATTAGTCCGCCCGCAGTAGAAATGTCGTTACTTTTAAGCGAATTAGAACAAACTAACTCGGCATAAGTATCTAATTTATGTACGGGAGAATGAGCGAGAGGCTTACTCTCAATTAATGTCACCGCAATACCGCATTTAGCTATTTGATATGCGCATTCGCAACCGGCAAGCCCTGCGCCTATAATTTTAATTTTCAACTGTTGTCCTCTATTCTGTTGATATGATTTTAATAGTTAAATTTTTACTATTTAAATAATTGAGTATACTATTCTTCTATTTTCTTTTTATAATCGCATTCTTTGTTGGGACAAGAATAGAATTTACCCTTTTGAAGTTCTTTTATAACAAGGTTGGTTTGACAATTTGGACATTTGATGTCTGTTGGCATATCCCAACTAACATAGTCGCAGGTAGGGTAAGCCGAACAACCGTAAAACGCCTTAGATTTGCCTAAGCGCTTAATAATGTTGTTGCCACACTTAGGACATTTTGCAATATATTCCTGCAAAGAAATAGTGTTTTTACACTTTGGATACGCCGAACAAGCAAGAAATTTGCCCATTCTTCCCTCACGAATTAGCATTGGAGCGCCACATTTATCGCAAACTTTATCGCTAACTTCGGGTGGCTTTTTATTTAAATTTTTAAGTGATTTGTTCGCTCCGCAAGTTTCGCAATGGTAATATCTGCCAAAACGCCCAACTTTTATCGCCATAGTATTTTTACCGCCACAGCTTTCGCAGTCGATAAATTCTTGTTCGCCTTCAATCGGCGCAATATCGCTTGTTGAAGCCTTGCTTATCATTTGAGCAAGCGGTTTGTAGTATTCCCCTACTATTTCTTGCCACGAAACCGTAGCGTCTTCTTCGATAGTATCGAGTTTATCTTCCATTTGAGCCGTAAATTTAATGTTAATTATATCGGCGAAGTTTTTCTCTAAATATTCGATAACAGTAATGCCTAGCGAAGTGGGAATTAGCGATTTAGTGTCTTTATCTAAGTATTTTCTTGCAAAAAGAGTAGATAAAGTGCTTGTATAAGTGCTGGGTCTGCCTATTCCGTTATCTTCCATTGTCTTGATTATACTAGCTTCGGTATAGCGTGGCAAAGGTTTAGTAAATTTTTGCTCGTGTTGAAGTTCAACCAGTTTAAGAACTTCGCCCTCGCTCAAATTAGGTAAGGTAGCGTCGTCGTCTTCTTCGCTCTTAGAATAATTGTAAAGCTTGGTATAACCATCAAAGATTACAGTTTTGCCACTTGCCTTAAAACCATAACCGTTGCAATCAATTACAACTGAAAGACTGTCGTAACTAGCTTTGCTAGCGCAACTTGCCAAAAATCTATCGTAAATTAATTTGTAAAGTTGATATTGGTCTTTGGTCATTTTGTTTTTAACTAGCTCGGGTGTAACTTCGGGATTTATTGGTCTTATAGCTTCGTGAGCGTCTTGGGCTGACTTTTTCGAAGAATAAAAGTTTGGCTTTTCGGGAATATAATCTTTGCCATAGGTCAAGGCAATATATTCTCGGGCTTGATTAGTCGCATCGGCAGAAACTCTAACCGAGTCGGTACGAATATAGGTAACGTAGGCGGTATGCTCGCCGTTGACGTCAATACCTTCATAAAGTTGTTGAGCGGTTTGCATACATTTCTTGCTACTCATTTTTAATTTATTGACTGCGTCTTGTTGCATTGAGCTAGTGGTAAAAGGCGCAAAAGGCGAAGAAGTTGTTATAGAACGCTTAACCGACTGTGTAACAAAGGGTTTGCCCGACATCTGGCTTAGAGCTTGTTGGCACTCAATACTACTAGCAATTCTAAGTTTCTGTTGGTTGTAGGTGGTAAGGAGAGCCTTAAAAGTGGTCTTTTGATTTAATTTTTGTAGATTAGCCGAAACCGTCCAAAATTCTTCGGGTATAAACGAATTAATTTCTCGTTCCCTATCTACTACGATTTTTAAAGTTGCCGATTGAACTCTGCCGGCTGAAAGTTTAGGTTGTATCTTTTTACATAGTACGGGCGAAAGTTTATAGCCTACAAGTCTATCAAGCACTCGCCTTGCTTGTTGAGCGTTAACTAAATTTATGTTGACAAAGTCAGGATTTTTAATTGAATTTTCTACGGCTTTTTTGCTAATTTCATTAAATGTAATGCGGTTTTTTAACTTAGGCGAAAGTTTTAGCACGTGTTGAAGGTGCCAGGAAATAGCCTCGCCTTCTCGGTCCGGGTCAGTTGCAAGCAAGACTTCATCGCATTTTTTTGCTTTGCTAACTAGCCTAGCTATGACTTCTTTTTTGTCGGGATATACTTCATAAATTGGCTCAAAATTGTTTGCAATATCTACCGCAAGTTTTTTTTCGGGCAAATCTCTTATGTGACCTCCCGATGCGTCTACTATATAATCGTTTGATAAATATTTAGCTACTGTTTTTGCCTTTGACGGCGATTCAACTATTACTAATTTCACTATTATTCCTCCGTATTAAGATATTGATAAAAGTTCCCGACGAGCTTGCAAATTATACCTTTAAGTTCTAGGTTTGCAAGAATAAAATTTAATGTAGAACTTTTTAACTTGGTTCTATTGACAATATCATCAAAGTGTAACTTACCTTGTATCAATTCGTCAACTACTATTTGCTCCTCCATATTTAATTGTATAGGCGGTTTTGGAATTGCAACTGATAAGTCGCAATTAAGTATGTCTTGCGGACTAAGCGTCATAGCGCCTTGCAAAGATTTAAGAATTTGATTACTTCCCTTAAAATTAGTGTCAAATATATCTCCCGGAACAACATAAATATCTTTGCCTTGTTCAAGCGCATATTCGTAAGTCGACATAACGCCACTTTTTAACGGAGCTTCTACTATTAAAATGCCTTTGCTTAGCCCTGAGATTAAACGGTTACGCATTGGAAAATTATATTGATTTGGCGAGTCGTAAGCTTGATATTCGCTTATAAGTAGTCCGCCGTTATCAACAATAGACTGCGAAAGAGCTTGATTTTCAACAGGATAAACATTTAGTAATCCGCTACCTAATACTGCGACAGTTTTTCCTAAACAATTTAAAGTGGTTTGGTGAGCTACCGTATCAATTCCGTATGCAAGACCGCTAACTATTGTATAACGTTTAGCGAGTTCGGCAACATATATGCTTGCGACTTTTTTGCCATAGAGCGAAGCTTTTCTTGTGCCAACAACTGCAAAACAAGCAGAATTAAGTAAGTCTAAATTTCCTTTACAATAAATAGCTAGTGGCGGGTCGGGCATTTGTTTAAATAATTTAGGATAGTTTGAACAATAATAAGTAACTGGAATAATGCCCTTAGAAAGTAAATCTAGATATAGGCTATCACAAAATGCCTCATTTGCCGAATATTTAAGTCTAACATAGGCGGTTTGTCCTATTAAATCGATTATTTCTTGCGAGTGTGACTCAATATTCATAAAAAGTTCTTCTGCGCCCCCAAACAAATTAAGTAATTGGTAACGTTTCAAAGGAGTGCCAAAACCTAATGTTGACAGAAGAAGGCAAACTTTTTGCTTTATTTTAAACATTTTTGTTTACATTACCCCAAATTTACGGTCAAGCGACCTATATTGTATGGCTTCGGCAATATGAGAAGGTAAAATATCGTTGGAATTATCAAGGTCAGCGATTGTTCGAGCCACTTTTAAAATACGATTATACGCTCTTGCCGACAATTTAAGCCTTTCAAAAGCTTGTCTAAGTAAATTATCGCTTTCTTGGTCAAGCTTACAATACTTTTTAATTTCTGCCGAAGTAAGTTGAGCGTTACAATGGTGAGTAGAATTAATAAATCTTGTCGCTTGTATTTTACGCGCCGAATTTACCCTTAATTTTACGCTTGAAGAAGATTCTTCTTCGTTTTGGCTTACAAGTTGAGAGTATTCGATGTTGTCAACTTCAATATGTATATCAATACGGTCAAGCAAGGGCGCAGAAAGTTTACGCATATATTTAACAATTTGCGAAGCGGTGCAAGTGCAAACTTGATTTGCGCTACCAAAATTACCGCAAGGACAAGGGTTCATACTGGCTATTAAAATAAAGTTAGACGGATATGTAATAGTTCCTTGCGCTCGGGAAATAGTAATAACGCCGTCTTCTAAGGGTTGACGCAATGTTTCTAGACTTTGTCTAGTATATTCAGGCAATTCGTCAAGAAAAAGCACGCCATAATGCGCTAAGGATATTTCGCCGGGTTTAATTTTTGCCCCTCCGCCAACAAGGGCGACGGTAGTAGCGGTATGGTGAGGCGAACGGAAAGGACGAACTCTAATCATTCCGTCGTCGAGTAGTCCTGCGACGCTATAAATTTTAGCAATCTCTAAGGCTTCGTCAAAAGTCAAATCGGGCATAATTGAAGGAACTGCCCTAGCTAACATAGTTTTGCCTGCGCCGGGAGGGCCTATCAACAAAATATTATGTCCCCCGCTTACGGCAATTTCCATAGCTCGTTTTGCCGAATATTGACCTTTAATGTATTTAATGTCGTTGTCGTAAGTTATTGAAGTGTCGTTCTTCCAACCGTCAGTTTCAATAGGCGTAAGCTCGGTTTGATTAGTTAAAAATTCTATGGTTTCTCTAAGACTATCTACCGCAAAGACCTTTAAACCTTGCGTAAAACTTGCTTCTTTGCTGTTTTCTTTGGGAACAATAACATTTTTATACCCTAATTGTTTTGCCGAAATTAACATTGGAAGTATGCCGTTTACGTGTTTAACGTCGCCGTTTAAAGATAATTCGCCTAAAATAATGTATTCGTTAATTTTGTCGCAAACTATGGTTGAACAAGATTGTAAAATTCCAAGCGCTATTGGAAGGTCATACATACTACCTTCTTTTTTGATATCGGCAGGGGCAAGGTTGACTATAACCGAAGCTATTGGATATTTATAACCGCTATTTTTTATAGCCGAACGAACACGCTCTTTTGACTCTTTAACCGCAGTGTCTGCAAGACCAACAATATCCACCCCGGGAAGACCGGTTTGAATATCAACTTCGATAGTTAAAGGTATGCCTTCTAGTCCGTTTAGAGCAAAACTGTAAACTCTGCTAAGCATAATTTAATTCTCCTAGTAGAAAATATGTTTTTAGTATAGAGTGAATAATAAATAATTACAAGCCTTTTTGACTTATTTATACAAAAACGCCATAATTATGTATTTAATATACAAAAAGGCAACACGTAAGTGTTGCCAAAAAGAAAATTCGCTATTAAACTTTTTCCTTAATCTTTGCAGCTTTGCCCGTCCTATCACGTAGATAGTAAAGTTTTGCTCTCCTAACCGAACCTTTGCGTAAAATCTCGACTCTTTCAATCTTGGGGCTGTGTAGTGGGAAAGTCCTCTCTACGCCGATACCCGAAGAAATTCTTCTTACTGTGAAACTTTCTCTTAGTCCGCCGTGTTTGCGAGCGATAACAATGCCTTCATAGGCTTGTAGCCTTTCTTTGTTACCTTCAATAACTTTAAAGAACACTCTAACTGTGTCGCTGACGTTAAATTGAGGAACATTTGGATTAAGACTATCTTTTTCGATTGCTGTGATAATGTCCATAATTCTTACTTTTTCTCCTTATTAAATTTAAGTTTACTAAGTGTTCATTCACATATAGATGTCAGCGGAACACCCGAAGTACCTAGTTATACTAGCACAATTTGCCTAACTTGGCAAATGTTTTAAGTCAATTTTTAGCTTATTTTATAAGCATTATTAACTATAATCTTAGCTTTTAAGTAGATTATCTTGTAAAAGCCGAGATAATATGATTAATTTGTTTATCAATTATTTCTACGCAGTCAAAACGACAAAATGTATTGACTATATCGTGTTCGACTATATAATATTTTGCAACTTGAATAATTTTACCTTGCTTATGTTTATTTACGGCTTGCGAAGGTCTGCCATAGTCTAAATTTTTACGATACTTAACTTCTACAAAAACTAACACTCCCTTATCTAAACAAATTATATCTATTTCGCCTATTGGGCAACGATAATTGCGTTTAAGAATTTTGTAGCCCAACTTTTTTAAATAGTTGGTAGCTTTAATTTCTCCAAAAGCGCCTAAAATCTTGTTAAACATTTGTAAAGTGAGTTATAAAAGTCTTACGGTGTATCTCACAAAAACCGTATCGTTTAAGGGCTGTTATATGTTTTGCAGTACCATAGCCTTTGTTTGAAGCAAAGTCATAAAAAGGATATTTGGCTGACAGCTCTTGCATTAGCCTATCCCTAGTAACTTTCGCAACTATGCTTGCGGAGGCGATTAAATAACTTAGCAGGTCGCCTTTTACTAAGGAAAAAGTAGGAAACTTTGTAGCTTTTAGACAAACCGCATCAATTAAAACACAGTCAATATCTTGCATTTGTTCAATACAAGAAGTCATTGCGAGTTTGGTAGCGTTTAAAATATTAATTTTGTCAATTTGTTGAGGAGAAACAATGCCTATATGATATTGAGTAGCTTTACTGATAATTTGCTCGTATAGCTTTTCTCTTTTTGCAGGACTAAGCAGTTTGCTGTCGGTTACGCCCTCAATAATATCATTTAAAGGTAATTCTACGCAAGCGGTCAGCACGGGACCTGCAAGACAGCCTCTACCGACTTCGTCAACTCCGGCAAGGCGAATTAGCCCTTTTGCATTAAGTTGTCGTTCATAAATTAAGTTGTCGATAGTTTGACTTTTCACAACTTTTGTTTGGGTTGTTCAAGACAAATACGACCTATTTTGGCTTTGCGAAAGTCGTCGATTATTGCCTTTGCGCCACGTTCGAGGTCGGGAATATTACCGCTAAGTAGATATCCTCGTTTGATACAAATTTGTTTAAGCGTTTCTTCGGGCGAAAGCAATTCGGTAAGTTTATAGCGTTCGATTAAGAGCGAAGAATAAAGCTGAGCAAGCTCGGCAAGCAAATCTTGCGCAAGAGTTACTATGTCAACTATTTCTTCTTTAATACTACCTATAAAAAACAAGTGTTTACCGGTTAGCTCGTCGTCAAATTTAGGCCAAAGAGTGCCTGGCGTATCAAGAAGTTCAAGACCGTTATCAAGTCTTACCCACTGTTTTCCCTTAGTTACTCCGGGTTTATCGCCTGTTACGGTAGCTTTTCTAGCCGAAAGACAGTTGATAAGCGTTGACTTTCCCGAGTTGGGAACGCCGAGAATCATAACTCTTACCGGGCGAATTATTCCACGAGCTTTGCAAGTGTTAGTAAATTCTTGGCAAGCGTTGAGAAAAGTTGCTTGGAGTTTATTTTTTTCTGCGCTGTTAATGCTAGAAAGAGCTATGCAAGGGTGACCCCTTTCTTTAAAAAAAGATAACCATTTGTCAACAATTTGCTTGTCGGCAAGGTCGCATTTGTTAAGAATAAATACCGTAGGTTTGTTGGCAAATAACTTGTTAAATTGCGGATTAAGGCAAGAATACGGAGCGCGAGCGTCAAGCACATACCCTACGCATTGGCATAAAGAGATGTTTTCGCCCATAACTCGCAGAGCTTTGTTCATGTGACCGGGAAACCATTGTATCATAATTAATCCTTATTGAGTAAATCGGGACGAAACCGTTTTGTCATTAGTTGAGATTGTTCTTCTCGCCATTTGTCAACTTCTTGGTGATTACCGCTAATAAGTACGGGCGGAACGGAAAGACCGCAAAAAACTTGCGGGCGGGTATATTGAGGATATTCCAAAGAGTTGTTGCTAAAACTTTCATCGACTACCGATTGACTACTGCCTAGCACGCCGTCTACATAACGTGACACAGCGTCGACAACTACCATTGAAGCTAGTTCGCCTCCGGTTAAAACATAATCGCCTATTGAAAGTTCGTAATCTATGTCAAGGTCAATAATTCGTTGGTCAATGCCTTCGTAGTGACCGCATAACAACAGTATGTGTTCTTCTTCGGCAAGACTCTTTACGACTTGCTGAGTAAGCGTCACGCCCTTAGGCGACATATAAATGCGCTTAGCTTTATGCTCGCTGTCTACGAAATTAATACAGTCGTGAATGGGTTGAGGAGTAAGTAGCATACCTGCCCCTCCGCCAAAAGTATAGTCGTCGCATTTGCTATGTTTGTCTTGCGAAAACTTACGAATATCATAAACGTTGATTGTAAGAAGTTGTTTTTCCCGAGCTTTACCTAGTAGCGATGCCGATAAAGGCGTAAACATTTCGGGAAAAAGCGTTAAAATATCAATTTTCATAAACGCTAACCTCATTAAAACGTTGTTCTTCAAGAGTAATTTGTTTTTTAGTTAAATCTACATTTTTAAGCAAGCCGACAATAAAAGGAAACATAATTGTCTTGCCATTAGAACACTCTACGGTGAAGACATCTGCGCCTTTACCTTGCAAGACCGAAGCGAGTTTGCCTACTACTTCGCCTGAACTAAGTATTACTTGACAATCAATTAAGTCGTCGATAAAAAATCTATTGTCGGGTAAAGTTAAATTTTGACTTTCGACATAGACTTTTGCGTTAGCAAGTTCTTCGGCGTCGTTGCGTGTGTTTACGCCATCAAATTTGACTATAAATAAAGTATCAGTAAGCGCTCTAACGCTAGAAATATGCGTTAGAGCGTCATTGATATAGCAATTCTTTAATTTGGTAAATTGAGCTAAATTGTCAAGTAAACACGACAATTTAACTTCGCCTTTAATGCCGTGCGCTTTGACAATAACGCCGATTAATTTCATATTAGTTAATCTGCAATTTCGATTGCGTATCTTTGCCCGTTCTTAATGCCTGCCGCCTTAAAGATTGTGCGAATTGCCGTTACTATTTTGCCTTTTTTGCCGATAACTTTACCGACATCGCCGGGCGCAACTTTAACGGTGATTGTTTCTACGCCGTTTTCAAGCGAAGAAGTAATCGAGATATCTTGTTTATTGTCGACAAGATGTTCGATAATAAACCTTACTGCTTCAATCATTATATTAGTCCTTCGTAACTTTCTTAGAAGCTAATAAGCCTTGCTTTACAAGTAAATCTCTTACTGTGTCCGAAGGCGTAACGCCCTTAGCAAGCCAAAGTTTAACTTTTTCTTCGTCAAGCTTAATTTCGGCTGGATTTTTAAGAGGATCATAAGTACCGAGTAAATCGATATATGCGCCATCTCTTGCTGTGCGTGAGTCTGTCACTACCACACGGTAAAAGGGTGTCTTGTTGCTTCCTAGTCTTGTCATTCTCATTTTAACTGCCATTGTAATTTTTCCTCCGAGTAAATTTAATATATTTTGTTTGTATTATTTATGTTTGTAATTTTGTAATTTAGAAAGGTAACTTTGCGCCTTTTTTGCCAAACCTACGCATCATTTCTTTGGTTTGCTCAAATTGTTTAACTAATTTATTTACCTCGGCGACTGTAACTCCACTACCGCTAGCTATGCGTTTGCGACGAGAATAATTGAGTATCTTGGTATCTTGTCTTTCTTTTGGCGTCATTGAAAGAATAATCGCCTTAGTGTGAGAAACGTCTTTGGGGTCAATTTGCGCATCTTTAAGCCCGAGTTTGCCCGCATTTGGAATCATACCCATTAAGTCGTTAAGATTGCCCATCTTAGCCATACTGTCCATCTGCGTTAAGTAGTCGTCAAGAGTAAAGGTCGAATCTTTAAGTTTCTTTGCCATTGCCCTAGCGTCTTGCTCGCTTACCGACATTTGAGCTTTTTCAATCAATGTTAGAACGTCGCCCATACCCAGTATACGATTAGCTATTCTATCGGGATAGAAAGGTTCTAAGTCAGTGAGTTTTTCGCCTGTTCCAGTCAATTTAATTGGCTTATTGCAAACCGCTCTAATTGAAAGAATTGCGCCTCCCCTAGTATCGCCGTCAAGCTTAGTTACAATTACGCCAGTTAGACCGATTGAATCTTCAAAAGTCTTAGCTACCGTTACTGCATCTTGTCCGGTCATTGCGTCAACGACAAGTAAGGTCTCGGTTATGGATATATTCTTCTTGATGTCGGTGAGTTCCTTCATCAAGTCGGTGTTAATGTGAAGTCTGCCTGCGGTATCGGCAATAACTGTGTCAAAATTATTAGCTAGCGCATATTCGATAGCCTTAGAGAGTATTTTTGTAGGGTTTGCCGTACCCATTTGGAAAAAGCCAACGTCAGCCTTCTTGCTTACAATTTCTAACTGAGTAATAGCGGCGGGACGATAGATATCGCAAGCTACTAACAAGGGACGCTTATTCTGCTTTTTAAGGTAGACGCCAAGTTTACCGCACATTGTTGTCTTGCCTGCGCCTTGTAGACCGCACATCATTATTACGGTTGGTAGTTTGCTAGAAACTAATAGTTTACTTTGCTCGCTACCAAGTAGAGCTATAAGCTCTTGATTTACAATTTTAATTACCTGTTGACCGGGCGAGAGCGATTTAAGGATATGCTCGCCTAATGCCTTTTCGGTTACTCGGGCAATAAAGTCTTTGGCGACTAAGATATTAACGTCGGCTTCAAGCAAGGCTATTCTAATCTCTCTCATTGCTTGCTTAATTTCTAGCTCGGTCAAAGCGCCTCTATTTGTAAGTTTAGAAAATACGTGATTAATCTTGTCCGCAAGAGTAGTAAAAAATGCCATTTATTCACCGCCTACTATATTAGTTAAGATTTGTAGTTGCTGTAAAATTTGCTGTTGAAGATAAACTTCTTCCCCGCTTAAATTATCTTTAATATTTGTAACCGTTTGCTTAATTAAATCGTATTTTTCCAGTAAGCCAAGTTTATGCTCATAATTGAGTAGCTGTTGCTCGGCAGTTGTAACAAAATCATAAGCGCCTTGCCTAGAAATATTGTATTGCTCGGCAAGTTCGGCAAGCGAATTGTCATAATTGTAGAACAAGTTAAGCATATTAGCTTGTTTTTCGGTTAGCAATTTGCCATAGATATCAAAAAGCATAATTGTTTGAAGTTTGTCTTGTGTTTTGTTCATAAATTAAGGTGTAAAGCAAATTTACTTTACACCTAGATTATATCATAAATATTAAAGTTGTCAAACAAATTTAATTAAATTTTTAAATAATACTTTCAACAAAAGCTTGTTCGTCAAACGGAATTAAATCGTCAATCCCCTCGCCTAGACCTACAAAATATACCGGCAATTCTTTTTCGGCGGCGATAGCAAATATAACTCCGCCTTTTGCCGTACCATCAAGTTTAGTAAGCACAATACCGTCTAAGTCTATGGTTTGATTAAATATTTCTACTTGGGAAAGGGCATTTTGCCCCGTTGTAGCGTCAAGAACAAGTAAATTTTTTTGCGTTGCGTTAGGATATTCTCTTGCGACAACTCGATTTATCTTTTTAAGTTCTTCCATCAAGTTAACTTTATTGTGAAGTCTGCCTGCCGTATCTATTATTACAATGTCAGTGTTATGAGCCTTAGCCGAACTTAAACAGTCAAAAACTACGGCTGCGGGGTCTGAACCTTGACTATGTTTGACTAAGCGTACGTTTGCTCGTTTGCACCAAACTTCAAGTTGCTCGGCTGCGGCGGCTCTAAACGTATCTGCGGCGGCCACAAGCACGCTTTTGCCCTGCGTAGTATAGTAATTTGCAAGTTTACCAATAGTAGTAGTTTTGCCAACGCCGTTTACGCCTACAACCATAATGACAACGGGAAAAGTAAGCTCAAAGGTAGAGTCGTAAAGGTTTTCAATCAAGGTTTCTTTAAGATATTGTCTAGCTTTTGCAGTATCGGTTACTTTATCTTTTACCATCTTTTCTTTAAGTTGGTCGATAATGCCTTCGGTTGCGTAAGCGCCAACGTCAGCCGACAAAAGAAGTTCTTCAAGCTCTTGATAAAATTCTTCGCCAAAAATGCCCTTTTTAAAGAGTTGAGCAATGGTAAAGCTTATCGCTTGTTTAGTTTTTTTAAGTCCTTGCGCTATACGTGAGAATATATTCATATCGAATACCTACTTAATTATTTAGTTTTTCTAGTTAATTATTTAGACGCTGTATTGCTTAGTTTTTCTAGTTAATTATTTAGACGCTGTATTGCCTAGTTTTTCTAGTTAATTATTTAGACGCTGTATTGCTTAGTTTTTCTAGTTAATTATTTAGACGCTGTATTGCTTAGTTTGTTCTAGGCAAACATTATATTGCTGTATTGTTAGTTTGCTTTAATTAATAATCACTGCAATTTGCATAAAAGCGTCGCCTTAGTTTGCAATAGTTGACAGAGCGTCGGTCAACTGTACCGATACAATCTTGCTTACGCCCTTTTCTTCCATTGTAACGCCATAAAGAACGTCGCAACTCTCCATGGTTGGCTTTTTGTGGGTAATTATTATAAATTGCGTATCTTCTACAAACTTTTTAATGTAGCTAGATATGCGCTGAGCGTTTGCGTCGTCTAGGGCGGCTTCAATTTCGTCTAGTACGCAAAAAGGCATTGGTCTAAGTTTAAGTATGGCAAACAGTATTGCAACTGCGGTTAAAGTGCGTTCTCCGCCCGATAGTAAGGTAATATTTTGAAGTTTTTTGCCCGGAGGCTGAGCCTCTATTTCGATACCATAATCCATTTCTTCTTTGTTTTCTTGTCGGTCGATAGTCATGTGGGCGTGTCCGCCGGCAAATAGCTCTTTGAACACCATACCAAAATTAGCGTTAATAATCTCAAAACCATCGTTAAATCTTACGGTAATTTCCCTTGTGATGTCTTTCAAAAACTTTGTTAGGTCGGCTTCGGCTTTTTTAAGGTCTTCTATTTGAGTATTTATTTCGTCATAACGCTTTTGTGTGCTGTTGTAATCTTCAATAGCGTTTTGGTTAATATAACCTAAGCGAGATATGGAATTGCGAAGTTTGCCAATTTGCGGTTTGCTTGCCTCAAAATTGTAATTTATGTCTTTGTAACGCATAGCCGAACTATATGTTAAATCATATTCGTCTTCCATACGCTGTTGGGCTAATTTCATATCGTCGTCAAGCCTTACAAGATTAAATTCTTCTTTATTTTTGCTCTCGGTATGTTGTTGAACTTCGGCTAGATAAAATTGTCGGTCGTGGTCAGCCTCGCTAAATTTGCTTTGTATATCTTTTTTAAGTTTATCGGCGCTTTCTAATTTTTGGGTAATTCCGTTAAGTTCTGCAACTTCTTCGGCGTTACCTCCGCTACTATTTATTTGGTTATACAAATCTTTAATTTGTATTTCGTTCATAGCAATTTGACGCTTTTTTTGATTAATATCAATGTTTGAACGAGAAAGCGTTTGATTATAAGAACTAATTCTACTTTCGTACGAACGAATATTTGAAGTAATACCTGCAAGCTTTAATTTATTGTTGTTAATTTCTTCTTGAATACGGTCTTTTTTATCTTTTACTATGGTAAATTCTTTTTGAATTTGATTAGCCGACTCGGCAGAAGTATCTTTTTCTTGTTGAATTATTTCTTCTTGCGATAAAGAGTCTTGCAAAGATAGTTTTAAAAAATCGCATTTTCCGCTAATTTCTTGTTTTTCTTTAAGTAATTTATTTCTATTCTCAATTTTTGCCTCTTGTAAGGCTGAAAATTTTGCCAGTCTTTCGGCTAAAACCGACATAAGAATTAAATTTTGTTGCCAGTTTTCGGCTTTGACATTATCTGCTTTTAATTCGGTTTTACATTTTAAGCTAATATTCTCAACCAAAGAATTAATATATTGAGTTAAGCCTTGATCAAGCGTCATTTTTGATAACGCAGTAGAAACATTTAGCACGTAACCGTCAATTTGACCTGCCATTTCTTGCGTTGTTTGGTAGGCAAAATTGCTATCGATTAAATCTTTAATTTCTTTGCTTTGCGACTGACTCATTTGATTTAACCTATTTGTAATTTCGTCGCAGTCGTTGTCAATACGAGAAATGCGTGAAAGCAAGCTGTTTAGCTCGCCTTTAACTACTGAGGTCTTTGAACGTTGAACGCTAAGCCTATCAATGATAACCATTAATTCTTTTCGTTTTTTGTCTAACTTTTCTTGCGCTATCGTAATAGCGTCAAGATAACTAAAATGTTCCTGTTTAAGTGTTTCCAAGTGGGCGGTGATTAACCCTTCTTGTTCCTTCATCTCGATTGTAGATTTTTTAGTAAGTTCTATATTGTGTTCGGTGTTAGAAATAAGAGTTTTTAGGTCGTCTATTTCAACGTTTAATTTTTTATTATTTTCACCGTTATGTTTAATTCTTTCATTAAGAAGTTTCAATTCTCCCGAATAACGCTCGATTAAAACCGATAAATTTAATTGCGTGCGTCTTAAATCGGTAATTACAGCGTCAATATCGGTAATTTCGGCAAATAATTTTTCGTATAGAGCAAACGCTTGTTTATATTTGTCTTGCGAAATGGCAAGCTGTTCGTCTATGGCAACAATTTTTTGTTTAATAGCATTTTTATTTGCGCTAGAATTGTCATAATTATATATGTAACTGTTTATTTCGTGATATTTAAGTTCCTCGACTAAGGCTAGATATTTTTGGGTGTCGTTAGCTTGTTTTTTAAGCGGAGTTAGCTGACGATTAAGTTCGTTTATAATGTCGTAAAGTCGAACTATATTATCACGAGTTTTTTCAAGTTTCTTCTCGGTTTCGGCTTTGCGAACACGAAATTTTGATATTCCTAACGCTTCTTCAAAAATTGCTCGACGGTCTTCGGGACGAGCGTTTAAAATAGCGTCCATTCTACCTTGTCCTACTATTGAATAACCTTCTCGACCTAGTCCGGCTTCACGCAATAAGTCGCTTATGTCTTTAAGCCTAGTCAAATTTTTATTAAGATAATATTCGCTTTCGTTACTGCGATAAAGTTTACGAGAAATGGTAATTTCGTCCAAGTCTATTGGAAAAATACGTGGCTTATTGTCAAGAATTAAGGTAACTTCGCAATAACTCATAGATTTTCTTTGTTCTGTGCCTGAAAAAATTAAGTCAAGCATAGTTTTGCCTCTTAACGCTTTTGCCGACTGTTCGCCTAAAACCCAGCGAATAGCGTCAACGACGTTAGATTTTCCGCAACCGTTAGGTCCAACAACGCCAGTTATTGGATAGTCAAATTTAAGAGATAATTTGTCGCTAAACGACTTAAAACCATATATTTGTATTTCTTTAAGATTCACTTTTGCTCCTTTTTGCTGATAATTTCTAGGGCATTGCTTGCCGAAACAGTTTGGGCTATTAATTTCGAACCGCCTAGACCGCTAGAAACTAAAACTCCGTCTAGATAAAGTTCGTAACAAAATTCGGGGTTGTGGTCGGGTCCACGCTTAAACGCTTGTTTATATTTGATTGATATTTTATTTTTTTGACAATATTCTTGTAACATTGTCTTGGGGTTGCTATAAAAATTACCGCTTATGCTTTGGTCGAGTTGATTAGACAATGTATTTAATACAAATTGTTGAGCGTTAATATAGCCTCCGTCAAGATAAATTCCACAAAGTATTGATTCGTATAAATTTGCGTAAATTTTTAAATGTAACGTATCTCTAAGCATAAGTTGGCTGTCGCCTAAATACAAATATTCTTGTAATTTTAGCGACCTTGCAACGGCGGACAAAGTTTCGGCAGAAACAATAGAAGAACGAATTTTTGACAACTCGCCTTCGTCTTGCTTAGAATGGTCATAAATATACTTAGATACAATTATTTGAAGCACTGCGTCGCCTAAAAATTCCATACGCTCGTTGCTTGTTAAATTATGTTGATTTGCGTAGGACGAATGCGTCAACGCCTTGATTAAAAGGTCAACGTTAGAAAAATTGTAACCTAATATTGTTTGTAAAGCCGTTAAACTATTGTTCATTGTTACGTGGCAAAGTATCTTTTATCTTGTTGATAAAATTACTTTTGTGCATTTCCTTGACTTGCTCGATAGCGCAACAAATCGAATTAGCCTTGCTTGCTCCGTGAGCTTTAATTAATATTTTGTTTATGCCTACAAACGGCGCTCCGCCATTTTGGTTGTAATCCATACGAGATTTAACCCTTCTAAATGCAGGCTTGGCAAGTAAAGCGCCTAACTTTGTGAAAAACCCCTTAGATATTTCTTGCTTAATCATTTTTAACATAGTAGTTGCCGTACCTTCGCAAGCCTTTAAAGCTATGTTACCGTACATACCGTCAGCTACTACAATGTCGTAACTGCCCGAAAGAATATCCCTTGCCTCCATATTGCCTACGAAATTAATAGGTTCTTGTTTGAGTAGTTCAAAGACTTGTTTAGTAAATTCGTTACCTTTCTTGTCTTCTGTTCCATTACTTAAAAGAGCTACTCTTGGCGAACTTATACCCAGCACGCTATTTGCGTAGCTTATAGCAAGGTAAGCAAATTGAACAAGCATAGCTGGCTTGCAATCGACGTTTGCTCCGCAGTCAATTAGCAATACTTTACCGCCATTTAATGTTGGAAGTAGCGGAAGTAAGGCAGGACGAGAAACGCCCTCGATACGACCGATTTTTAAGACTGCGCCAGTAAGAACTGCGCCAGTACTGCCCGAGCTAACCATTCCTACGCACTCGTCGTCATTTTTAACTCTGTCAAGGGCGACAACCAAAGAAGAATCTTTTTTTGTTCTAATAGCCGTAGTGGGTACGTCAAGGTTTGTGATTACTTCGCTAGCGTTTAGATATTCGATGCGACCGTCAAATTTACCGCCTACTAGATTAGTAAGTTCGACGGCATTTCCCGTTAGAACAAGGTTAATATCTTGATTTTGCATAAGCGCTAGAAGACACCCTTTTACCGTTTCTTGCGGGGAATAATCTCCGCCGTAACAATCAACTACAATTTTCATAATACTACTCCCTATTTAATGTTATTAATTATACCTTACTATGACTACTCTTGCAATACTTTTTGATAAATTTATAATATGTTTCACAAAATTGATAAATTGTTTCACAAAAAAAGTAGGCTAGACAAAGCTAACCTACTTTTGATTGGTATCAAACTAAAAATTACTTCTTTTTCTCTTTCTCTATTACTATTGCTTTTCCGTCGTAATAACCGCAGCCTTCGCATACTCTATGAGACAATTTAAGCTCGTGACACTGTGGGCAAGTAGAAAGGCCCGGAGTAGCTGCTTTCCAGTTAGCCGCTCTGGTATGTTTTCTTTGCTTAGATACTTTACATTTTGGTACTGCCATAATTTCGCACCCCCATTTACATATTAGACACAGTCGCAATTATACTTGCTTTGTCTGCGTTTGTCAAACAATTTTTACTATTTTTTAATAACCCTTTGAGTTTCTTGGGCAATTACTAATTCTTCGTTGGTTGGAATGACCAAAATCTTAACTTTTGAGGTTGGGGCTGACAAATCAACAATTTGTCCACGTGGGCAATTATTGTTTTTGTCTAAATCAAGTTTGATGCCTAAATAATCCATATCTTCGCAAGCCTGTTCTCTTACATAAGGGGTATTCTCGCCGACGCCTGCGGTAAATACTAGACAGTCTAGACCATTCATAACTGCGCTATATTCGCCGATATACTTTTTAACACGATAAGCAAAGATGTCTACTGCACGTTTGTTATATTCTTTTGCAAGATTTTCTTCGCCAGTTAAATCTCTAAAATCACTGCTATTGCCCGAAAGCCCTAACATACCGCACTCGGCGTTTAAGTGTTTAAGAACTTGCGATATTGTTTTATTGGTTTTTTGCATTAAAAACTCAACAATAGCCGGGTCAATCGAACCCGAACGAGTACCCATTGGAAGTCCGTCTAAGGGCGTAAAGCCCATTGATGTTTCTACGCTTATTCCGCCGTTTACTGCTGTGATTGAAGAACCGTTGCCTAAGTGACAAGTAATCGTTTTAAGTTCTTTTATAGGTTTATTTAGATATTTTGCAGCTTCTTGCGAAACAAATTGGTGGCTTGTGCCGTGAAAGCCGTATTTACGTATGCGATATTGCTTGTAATCTTGGTAGGAGATACCATATAGATAAGCTTTTTGAGGCATTGTTGCGTGAAAAGCGGTGTCAAATACGCCAACCATAGGAGTTTTAGGCATAACGGCTTGACAAGCTACTATTCCCATAATATTTGCAGGGTTATGTAGAGGCGCTAGTTCGCTGTTAAGTTTACAAGAATCTAACACTTTTTGGTCGATTAAAACCGAGCTAGAATAATCTTCTGCGCCGTGAACAATACGGTGTCCTACTGCGCTTATTTCGTCCATAGACTTAATAACGCCACATTCCTTGCTAACTAAACAGTCAAGAACCATTTTGATAGCTACCGTGTGGTTAGGCATATCTTTTTCAAAAACATAGGACTTGCCATTTGCCTTATGAGTTAATACCGAACCGTCAATAGCTATTCTCTCGCAAAGACCTTTTGCAATAACGCTATTGTCTGCCATATTGATTAATTGATATTTAAGCGAGCTACTGCCCGCATTGATAACTAAAATTTTCATTTAACTTCCCCTTTAAATTGATTGTAAAGCTGTCATTGCGACAACGCCTACAATATCTTCGGCTATGCAACCACGAGATAAATCGTTGCAAGGCTTTGCCATACCTTGGCAAATAGGACCATAGGCTTGATATCCGCCTAAGCGTTGAAGTATTTTGTAACCGATGTTGCCTGCGTTTAGGTCAGGGAAAATAAAGACGTTTGCGTGACCTGCGACCTTACTGCCCGGACACTTTAATTGACCAACTTCTTCGACGATAGCTGCGTCAAATTGAATTTCGCCTTCTATTTCTATTTCGGGAGCTCGTTCTCTTACAATAGCGGTTGCGTTAGCGACCTTAGTTACGTCGTCGTTTTTAGCGCTTCCCCTAGTTGAAAATGATAACATTGCAATCTTAGGAGTGTCTGTTACGAATTTTTTAGCCGAAGCGTTTGCGCAAATTGCAAAATCTGCAAGTTCTTCTTCTTTGGGGAAAGGGGTAACTGCGCAATCTGCAAATAAAAGTTTGCCAAATTTTTCTACGTTGGGGTTATACATAACGAAAAACCCCGAAACCGCCTTGATGTTAGGAGCTGTCTTGATAATTTGTAGAGCCGGTCTAAGCAAATCGCCGGTTGAGTGGCAAGCTCCGCCTACCATACCGTCAGCGTCGCCTAATTTAACCATCATTACGCCGTAATACATAACGTCTTTGACAAGCTCGTAGGCTTGCTCACGTGTAAGACCTTTTGCTTTTCTAAGCTCAAAAAGATAGTCTGCGTAACCGTCGAGTTTGTCGCTTGTTTTTGGATTGATTATTTGAACATTTGCAAGTTTAGAACTTTTAGCTCTAATCACATCGGCATCGCCAAGTAAAATGACTTTACAAAAGCCATCTTCAACAATCATCTCGGCAGCCTTAATTACACGTTTGTCCTCGCCTTCGGGGAGAACAATAGTTTTTTGGTATGCCCTTACCAACTCTTTGTAGCTTTCAATTAATTGGGACACTTAAAACCTCCGTTGCAAAAGAATTGCAAATATGTATTTTTTAATGTATAATGAAACTATACTATAAAAAAAGCTAAAAGTCAAAAGACAAAGGACAATATTTTGAAAATTTGCGGAATTATTTGCGAATACAATCCTCTACATAGCGGACACTTATATCACCTTGATTTTACCAAACGACAAGGCGACGTTGTCGTATGCGTTATGAGCGGAAACTTTACCCAGCGGGGCGAAATAGCTTGTATGGACAAATATGTCAGGGCAAAGCACGCTATATATTCCGGAGCTGATATAGTGCTAGAACTTCCAACTATATTTGCAACCTCTTCTGCCGAACATTTTGCTTATGGCGGTATAAAAATTCTTAACGCAATAGGCGCTGATATTCTTTCTTTTGGAAGCGAATGCGGAGATATCAATTTATTGACCGAATACGCCGAGATGCTTAATCACCCAACCGAAGAATTTAACCTAACCGTCAAACATTTTCTAAGCAAAGGTATGAGCTACCCTGTTGCAATATCTAATTCGGCAAGTCAACACTTTGCGAAACCGAATATATTAAACAAACCCAATAATATCTTAGCCATAGAATTTATTAGACAAATAAAGATGCAAAATAGTAAAATGACGCCGATTACAATCGAAAGAGAAGACAACTATAACGAAAATAATCTTAGATTTAATTATCCTAGCGCAACGGCTATACGACATCTATTTGAAACAAATCAATTAGATACAATCGGCAAATTTATTCCCGACTATGTTTA
Organism: Clostridia bacterium; assembly: GCA_036654455.1. Classification (NCBI taxonomy): domain Bacteria; kingdom Bacillati; phylum Bacillota; class Clostridia; species Clostridia bacterium. The sequence continues at coordinate 271,736 of JAVVRZ010000001.1, forward strand.
TGAAGATTACAAAAAACAAATACGAAGCGACTACGAACAACTAATTTACGCCTATTTAAATACTCTTAACGCCGATAGCTTAAAAAGTATTTCTAGAATAGAAGGCGTTACCGAAGGACTTGAAAACCGAATTTTAGCAAATTGCGCAAAGGGAAATTATTCTTTAATGGTAGAAGCTATCAAAACAAAAAGGTATACTTTAACAAAATTGCAACGTATATTTTTAGCAATTCTACTAGGCAAAACTAAAAATTTGCTTACAAGAGCTAAAAAAATTAGACCTTATACAAGGGTGCTAGCAATTAATAAAGATAAACTAAATCTGCTTAGTTACCTAGCAAAATGTAAAATAAGTCTTGTACCCGATATTTCAAAAGAACAAAATTGTTTGTACGAATTAGACTTAAAAGCCTCAAACATCTACGCCTCGCTTGCGCAAGAAGTAGGCAACAAAGACCTTACTATGGGACTGCAAAAAGTGTAAATTTAAAAATCATTTTTGCTCGACTTACCGCATAACTTTAAATATATGGTAAGTCTTTTTTTATTGCTTTTTTTAATAATTTTCGGGCTATATATTACTCAGTCAAACATCTATATTTTGACCTTTTTAGATGGGCTGACTATTTGGATTAAAGCCGTTGTTCCGGTATTGCTACCCTTTATGATTATTTCAAAAATAGCTCTTAACTATGGAATATTCGACAAGCTAAAAGGCGAAATAATTTTTAAAAAACTTTTTTCCGCTCCCAAAATAGCCCTAAGCGTATTTCTTCCGTCCTTGCTTTGCGGTTATCCGCTCGGCGCAAAACTTGTAAGCGAACTCTATTCTACTAGGCAAGCGGATACCGCATTATGCTATAAATTGTTAACTTTTTGCTCGTTGCCTTCGCCAATATTTACTATTGTCACAGTAGGTTGTGTAATGTTAAATAGCCTTGAAATAGGCATAATAGTCTACATTTCTTGTATTTTATCAAATACTATGTGTGGAATAGTACTTAAAAAAGCCTTTGTTTGCCAACAATTACCAACTTTACAGTTAAAAAAAGTAACCGCTACAAATATAATGACAGACTCGATTATGTCCACTCTTTCGGTTGGAAGCTATATCGCAGTCTTTGCTTTGCTACAAGAATTAATATATCAAATTACAACAACACTGATACCCAACATAAATATTAATATGTTTAACATTTTTTGCGGGCTAATCGAGATGTCGAGAGGTTGTAGCAAAGTAGCTCAGTTTTCTCCCTTGCTAGCAAGCTGTATATGCGCATTTTACGTAGGTTTTGGTGGGCTATGCGTGTTTGCTCAAAGCTATTCTTACTATAAAAAATGCCGTCTAAACGGCGGGATAATGCTAGCAATTAAGTTACTACAAGGGGCGTTTGCTTGTATATTTTGCCTGTTGATTATAGTTATTTTTTAAACTTTTTTGCCTCGATAATCGAGTCTAATTCTATTAAAAGCTTGCCTGTTTCTTGTATGGAAATACATTCGTCAATTTTAGAATATCCGTATTTTTGGCTATCTCTACCGCAGTTTAAATAGCTCTCTAACATAATTCCGCCTATTTGGTCAAAGTGATTTGTAACTGCGTCAATGGCGTTTGCCGATTGATTACTCGCCCTCTTATCGCTGTTTGCGTGCGAGCAATCTATTAAAATAAAGTTATTTTTTATATCTAATTGCTTATATAGACCGTTTAATTTTTCCAGCGTTAGGTCGTTACAGTTATTATAATTTATGTCTTTAAAAGTGTATCCCCTTAAACAAGCGTGGGCAAGTTTATTGCCCGAAGTCAAATAAGTCAAGTTATTATCAATTACTGTTTTTGGGTTAGAAATACAAAATATTGATTGAGCAAGCGCAGTCAAATTGCCCGAAGTATTGTTCTTTACGCCAACGGGTATATCTAGTCCGCTGGCAAAATTACGATGCAGGGTTGATTCGCTTGTGCGTGCGCCTAAAAAATAATAAGATATTAAATCTTTGCAATATTTATATTGTTCAAAAAAAAGTAACTCGTCCGCTAAGGGCAAATCGGTAATTGATAAGCAATCAAGCAAAAGTTTGCGAGAAGAATAAATACCATAAGCAACGTCGACGTTGTCGCTAGAAGAACCAAAAAACATACCAATATAGCCTTGACCTAAGGAACGAGGTTTTGCGGTGATTATTCTAGGCACAAGTAAAATATTTTTAAGTTGATGCGAATATTCAGCCAACAGATTGCAATATTCCTTAACTGCTTGCGCATCGTCGGCGGCGCAAGGACCACAAACAACTACAAAACGATTTTTTGTAGTAATAGCGTCAAACAAAAGTTTATCATTTGCTAATTTTTTAGCTCTTAAAGTCGAATTTAAAGGTAAATCTTTATATAGTTGCCTTAACGAAGGTAATTTTGATTGAAGTGTGAACATTATTTATCCTTAATTTATTTAGTTTTCGGTATAGTTTACTTGCTCGCAAGTTAAAAAGGCGTGTGAGCTGATTAATATAATATTATTTTGTAAGTAATTTTACTATGTTTTGTTCTAACCCATTCGGGACAAACTTCGAGATATCTTTGCCTAGAATAACAAGCTCCCTAACTAGACTGCTTGAAACTGCTTGAAACTGCTTATCACAAGCAAGGAAAACTGTTTCAACATTGCTAAATTGCTTGTTGATATCCGCCATATCCATTTCGTATTGAATATCTTGGGCGTTTCTACCGCTTTTAATAATCAAATTAGCGTTATTTTTAATACAAAAGTCAATTAACGCACCATCAAATTTTGCAACAACTACGTTTGGCAAGTTTGCCGTAGCTTTACAAACTAGGTTAAATCTATCTTCTAAGGCTATTGAATACTCTTTATTGCAGTTGTTGAGTACGGCAACAAATAATTTGTCACAGAGCTTGCTAGAACGAACAATTATATCAAGGTGACCAAGCGTAATCGGGCAAAAAGAACCACAAAAAACACCGTTCATAATTTTTAAACTCCTAATTTATAAAAAGTAAAATTAATTGTGCCGACTTTTTTAATTCTATATTGATGCAAAATATCAACCGAAGTTGGTAAAATTGTTTTTAGCGAAGATTCGCATACAATAATCGCTTGGGGAGAAAGCAAATTATATTTGCAAAGAAGTTGAAGCGCATTAACATAGTAATCGCACATATAAGGGGGGTCGATAAAAACTATGTCAAATTTACCGTCAAGCATAGCAAGAGCGGTTTGATAATCGCTTTTAATCACCGATATTTCGTCAAGGCAAACAAAACGTTGAGCATTTTGCTTGACAGCTTCAATACTAATTGAATCTTGGTCGACAAATACCGTTTGAATTGCTCCCCTACTTAACGCTTCGAAGCCTAACGAACCCGAACCTGCAAAAAGGTCTAGTACTCTTACGCCTTCTAAGTCAAATTGAAGAATATTAAATAAAGTTTCTTTGGCTCGGTCAAGCGTAGGACGAGCTTGGTTATTGGGAATAATTATGTTTCTTCCCTTAAATTTTCCACTAATAATTTTCATAGTTACATATTACCACATAATCAATATTTTTAACAAGTTAAAAATGACACTTGTAAGGTTTTTAATGTTTAATATTTATCTAAAACAAATAATTTTTGTGTTTTGAGTAATTCCGTTAAAGAAATATTTCCAAAAACACATTTTGTGAGTTCTTCGACGGTAAGATTTGTAAAAGTGGTATTTTTATCTTCTTTATGCGAAAAAGAAATTTTAGTATTAGAATTGCTTACGATTAATTTGTAATAACCATTGTTAAGAGGAAAAAAATTGTCGGTCAAATAAAAATTGTAACTGCCACAACTATCATATTTAATATGTTTAAGCAAATATTTTACGTTGACGATTCTTACCATTAAGTCCCAGTTATCAGGAGTATTTAAACCGCTAGCTAAACTAGGATAAATTGAAGAAACATCGCCGGAATAATCAAGCAAATGCCCTAAGCGGTCAAGACAAACATAGCAATTTGTTAGCCCTAATTTGTAAGAATTTATTGTAAAATTAGACACTTTCCACTCGCTAAGCAGTTGCGTATAACGAGCTAAATCTCTAATTATGTAGCCATCGAAATTTTTACAATATTGTTCGTAACAAGATAGCAAAAACGAGGGTCGCAAGTCGTTAAGAATTGAAAATTGTTGTTGAACTGCCGTTTGAGGCTTTGAATTGACTTGTATGCGGGTAAAATCATATTTGGTGTAATATGTAAAGGAAAATGGCGACAGAACTACGAAGGGCGTTCTACGAGCGTAAAGAAGGTTTAAAGCTTTGTAGATTACCTTTTCCATAATACGTTTTCCACGCAGGTCAGGCAAGGTCGCAGCTGCGCTAACATAAGAAAAATTAAAAGTCTTACCCCTTAAAAACATTTTTTTAGTGACAAGGTGCAAGGCGGAAACAATTTTTCGATTTATTTTATGCGTTACAGTGTTGCGAGGCAAAAAATAATTATCAAAAAAGAACTCTACTTCTTGGTCCAAGTCGTCAAATGATTTTTTATATAATTCTACTAATTCGCTTTTTTTCATTGAAATATTATAGCACAAGAAATAACAAAATCAATTGAAATTAATTAAAAAATATGTTAATATATATAAGAGGTGATTATGAAATTTAAATATAAAACGCCGTTACTGGCTCAAATAGTAATTTATATCTTATTGTGCGTGCAAACAGCAGTTATTTTTCTTGCAATTAGTAAAATATTTGGTTGGTTTACCTTTAATAACAATAATTTGTGGCTTGATATTCTTGAAATTGTTATAAGCGTAATTGTCATTGTCGCAAGCATATTTCTACTTACAACAAAATATATAGTAGATAAAGAAAAAATTAAAGTAAAATTCGGTTTCTTTGACCTTACAAGCGGAAGATTTTACATCAATCGCATCGCTAGCATTGTAACCGATAGCAAAACAAATAAATTATTTATAAATATACAAGAAAAAAACGGCGAGCCGTCGATTATTGAAATTGCAATTTACGCAAATAGCTTTGATGGTTTTATCACGGCTATAACAGCGGTTAACCCATCTATCGAGACCCTAGTCAATTAATATGGATTTACTTATCGCTAGCAACAATTTAGGTAAAATTGCCGAATTTAAAGCAATGTTAAGCGACAAATACAAAAATATCTATGGTCTTAAAGAATACGGCATAGTTTGCGATATAGAAGAAACCGGACAAAGTTTTGAAGAAAATGCAAAAATTAAAGCTACGTTTATTAAGAATTTACTAGGCATTAAACAAATTGATATTCTAGCCGACGACAGCGGACTATGCGTAGACGCTTTAAATGGCGCTCCTAGCATATATTCGGCAAGGTTTAGCGGTATTGACGCTACCGATAAACAAAATAGAGATAAATTATTAAACTGTTTAAACGGTATTGCCAATCGTAAAGCATATTTTGAAGCATATCTAGTCTTAATTAAAGCAAACGGACAAATTATTACTGCAAACGGCAGGGCTTATGGCGAAATTACCACAGAAGAAATAGGCGAATTTGGCTTTGGCTACGACTCTATTTTTTATAGTTACGAGTTAAACGCTACTTTTGCAAGCGCAAATATAGCTCAAAAAGACAAAATTAGTCATCGTGCAAAAGCTTTAATAAATTTACTCAATATTTTATAAAATTTAAGTTAGCCTTAGTTATGCTTAAACAATTAAACTAAAACATCTAATTTGTAATTTATTAAAAAACAACTCAAAAATATTTTTGAGTTGTTTTATTTATTTTATAATTACAGATATTCTAGTTTTTAAATATTGTTAGTCTAAAATGTTATAAAAATAAAATTAATATACTTTTAAAAAAATTTTAAAAAAATACCCAAAACTTAGCGATTGCTTAAAAGCGAATTTATAGATTTGGCGCAAATACCGGCGCTACTCCACGCAAATTGAAGATTATATCCCCCACAGTTGCCGTCAATATCAAGAAGCTCGCCGATAAAATATAAATCTTCGACTAGGTTTGAGCTCATTGTTTGAGCGTCAACTTGCGATAAATCTACTCCGCCTTTTGTAACTTGCGATTTGTCAAAAGGTAAAACGCTAAGTTGAGTTAGAGAAACCTTTTTTACAAGATTGCAAATTCTTATAGCGTCGACTTGACTAAGTGGCGTAGAGACGTCATAGCCTAACTTAAACAACAAATTTAAGGCTATTTTGTTATTGAGTAGCCCTGTAAAAAGATTTTCACACGTTAAATTTGTTTTGCATCTATTTGTAATTATCGTATCTATATCAATATCGGGAAAAAGGTCAAGTTCAATTTTGCTATTGTTATCAATTTTAAAGCGAGAAAGTTCAAAAATAGCAATACCACTTATGCCATAATCTTTAAACATAACTTCGCCGTTTACGCTTTGAACTAGCCTACCGCTATTATATAAACTTGCCTTAACATTTGCTTTTATTCCGTTAAGCCCTTTTAAAAAGGCGTCGACGCACTTAATTGGCGCAAGCGAAGGATAAAGCGCAGTTAAAGTATGCCCTAATTGCGTAACAAGTTTGTAACAAGGGTTACTTGTAACGCTACTGTTACCGCCACCGCAAAGAATAACTATATCTTGATAATATGTTTTGCCTTCGTTGTCGGTAAGAAAGAACTTAGCGTTCTTCTTTGTAATGCTAACGATTTCACAATTACATATAATTTTAACGTTGCTGTTTAAATTTAACCGCAAAACATCAAGAACGGTGCTTGCTTGATAGGTCGCAGGGTAAATAAGGTCGTCTTGATATGTCAAAAGCAAACCCAACTTTTCAAAAGCTTTTATTGTGTCTTCTACGCTAAAATTAGTAAAAATTTGCTTAGCAAACTCAAAATTGTTGTAATTAAGACAAAATTTATCTAAGTCGTTGCAACTATGCAAATTACTTAAATTACATCTGCCATTGCCGGTTTGTAGAAGTTTTTTGCCGACACGGTCATTTTTTTCAAATATTGTTACTTTGTAATCGGCTTTAAGCATATTAGCGACAAATAGTCCGCTTGCTCCACCGCCTACTATGGCTACGTTTTTCATTTTTTCTCCCCTAGCTCTTGCGTATTTTAAGTTTACCACATCTTTGTCTTTTTCACAACTTCTACATTAAACTGTTAATTTTAATTTTATTTAAACAATTACATTAAATTGTTAAATTTAAATTTATTTCAACATTTATATTAAATTGTTAATTTTAAATTTTATTTCAACAATTTAAATAGGTAATATTTACCAAGTAGTTAAAGATTGCCACCAAGTTTGCATTACTATTAGTTTTCTTGCAAAATATATTGCTACAAATACAAATACACCACAACATAGTGCGGTGTATCTTGGTGGAGATAAGGGGAGTCGAACCCCTGACCTCTTGAATGCCATTCAAGCGCTCTACCAACTGAGCTATATCCCCATAGTTTATTTAATTTTTTTATAATATGCTACTTGACTACCAGCAATCTTTTCTTTGCCGTTGGTAGAGCAAGCACTTCCGGGTCGCAATTACAAATTGCTCCCCGCTTTGGCTAACAAATTGCCAAAGGGCAATTTGTCTTAACGCGTCGCGCCAACTGAGCTATATCCCCATAGTTTATTAAATTTATATCAAAATAATATTTAGCAATTATGCTATAATTAACAAATGTTAAAAAATGGCAAACAAATAATACTAAAAATAATCTTACAAATTAAAGCAAACTGTTAGTTGAGCTTAATACTAATAGAAGAATAAACAATATATTAGATAAGGTCAATATCAAAGTTTGAAAAACGCTAAGCAGTATTTCACATAATATTTTATTGCTTATATATTATATAATCTATAATAGTTTTTGTCAATATTTATTTGTCATTTTATAAAGTATATGCTATAATAATTAAGATACTTAGGGGAAAAGCAAATATCAAGCCCGTTAAGTATCTTGCCAATATACCGTTTAGTTTTGAGGCGTCAAACTTTACAAATGTATATTCGCAGGACTTATGCTTAAAATATACTTCGTGACAAAATTTAACTGCATAATTGCATTATTTTGTTGACAAACTTATGCCAAAGTGCTAAAATTTTTAAGCGTGTTTGTGCGGGTGTGGTATAGTGGTAATACGGCAGCCTTCCAAGCTGCAGTTGTGGGTCCGATTCCCATCACCCGCTCCAAGTTGATTTGTGCCTGTAGCTCAGCTGGATAGAGCATCGGCCTTCTAAGCCGGTTGTCGGGGGTTCGAATCCCTTCAGGCACGCCAATATGGTGGGCGTAGCTCAGTTGGTTAGAGTGCCAGACTGTGACTCTGGATGTCGTGGGTTCGAGTCCCATTGCCCACCCCAGTACAATTTTTATACTTACTCGTTATAGGGGTGTAGCCAAGCGGTAAGGCATCAGACTTTGACTCTGACATGCGTAGGTCCAAATCCTGCCACCCCTGCCAAAATTTTGACCCATTAGCTCAGTTGGTAGAGCACATGACTTTTAATCATGGTGTCCCGCGTTCGAGTCGCGGATGGGTCACCAAATAGGCGCCTTTAGCTCAGTTGGTAGAGCACCTGACTCTTAATCAGGGTGTCCAGGGTTCGAGTCCCTGAAGGCGCACCACCAACTGAGGATGAAGATATTCATCCTTTATTTTGCGGATATGGCGGAATTGGCAGACGCGCTAGACTTAGGATCTAGTGGATTCACTTTCGTGCAGGTTCAACTCCTGTTATCCGCACCAAAACTTAGCCGATTAGGCTTAACTAGCTCTACAATCGTTATAATGTGTTTAAGTCGTAGTTTTTCTAAACATATTTGACCGTGTAGGGTTTTTTATTTATTAATTTTTACCGTTTCCCCCTATTTACAAAAAGTTTTATCGCTTCTTCCCCTATTTATTAAAGTTTTATTTTTCGATAATAAACAAAAACCACTTTTAGAGCTAAATTTCCTAAATACAAAAATTCTCTATCTAAATTAGATAGAGAATTATTTAAGAATATCTTTTTTGTTAAATAAATACTAAAAGTAAAATGTTAAATTATCTTATGTATATAAAAAGTAACAAATATTAAATATTTAGTGTGTCTTCATAAGAAGATATGCAGTTTTTACCACGAGATTTTGAAAAGTAAAGCGCTTTATCGGCGCAGGTTGCAAGTTCGCCTCTACTCATAGCAAGACCTTTGCTGTTTGCGTAGCCAATACTGACAGTAACTTTGCCAAAGGAAGAAGATTTGTGCGAAACATTAAGTTTGTCAACTTTTTCCATAATTAAATCACAAATTTTTACAACATTTTCATTATCAAAATTTACGCAAACTGCAACAAATTCTTCGCCTCCAATACGAGAAACGAAAAAAGAACACTCCGTCGCAATCTCACGCAAAACTTTGCCAATCTTTTGCAAACAATTATCACCGTTTAAATGACCATACACGTCGTTATATGACTTAAATGAATCTATGTCCAACATAATTATAGACACATTATCGGGTTTTTGCGAAAAAACATCATTTACAAACGTATTGTAATGACGCCGATTAGATAGTCCGGTAAGCTCGTCGATAAGGGAAAGTTTTTCTAATTGAACTTTATTTTGAAGACTAGTCAACTGTAAATTGATAATGGTAACGTCTAGCCCTATTCCAACAATACAACAGCAAACAGCGTTTAGAATATCGTTAGAATATATTAGCGGGTAAGGTTGTTTGACAATAGAAGTTAAAATACAAAAAAAGGCGCAAGAGGACGCAGATAGCGCAATTGCATAAATCGGCTTGCAAATATGTAGCATAGGAATTATTATTAAAAAAACATAAAACGTAACCGCATAAACATCGGGGCTCTTAATAGTGCCTATGTCAGCTGCAAGATATAAAATGGCGATTGCGTAAATATAAAAGAATAATTTTGTTAATTTTTTATGTTTGTTTACTACAAACAACACTAATAACGTTTCCACCAAGAAAAACAATGCGTAAAATAAATAAAACAGTTTAAGATTACTGATTAATGCGTTAAAAAATGTAAGCAAAAATAAAAATGCGCACATGCCGGTAGAAAAAATACAAGCTTTTTTTAGCAAAGAATAGTTGGTTTCTTCAAGTAAATTCTTATTTTCTATATAAAATTTCGAATCAACATTACCAAACAAATAATCTTTAAATTTCGTAAACAGTTTCATTATGTTGCGTCCTTTCGTATATATTAAAAGTATTGTGGCAAGCAAAAGACATTTAAATATTTTATCTATATGGTCTTGATTAAATATTTATTCCAAAAAGCATCAGCAATTATTCAAGTATTTTATCTAACAAGATTATCAATTACAAGATAATTATAATAAGATAAATACTCATTCTTTTTGATTATACCATAAAAAACTTTAAAAGTCAATGTATTAAAAACAATGTAAATTTTATAAAAAAAATTAGACTAAATTTTTTTAGTCTAATTGGTAATTTATAAACTTATTGTTAAATTAAATTACTTGTTACATTCCCCCACTGAGATATTCTCAAACCTTTTTGATTTAATTTCATAGATTCGTAAAAGCTTGGGTCGATTATAACGCTGTATAAATATTGGCGGAATATTTAGTATTGCGTTGATTATTACTATCGGCAATGAAATAGTCAAAAAGCTATAATTTAAAAAAATAAGATTTGCTAGTCCGGAAATTAGACAAAAGTAATGTATTATTTCTCCGCAACAGTTCTCTTGCAAAAATCTAAGCAAATAAGAGGGGTCGGTAGTATCAATTTTATTTTTCTTAAACGAGCCTAGTCCGTCAAGTTCCATAACATAGTCTTTCCATCTTTTGATGCGAGTAAATTCGTAAAATTTAAGTTCGGCGGAGTTAGTTTTAAAGAATTTTTTGTAAGGCGAAAAAAACCGCATCGGCAAAGAATGTATTAAAAAGGCAAACAAGCCATCTACGCCTACCACTAATACAAAGTTAAGCAGAGTTAGTATTAGGCAATACCACACCGAATACGAACCTAGTAACCAGTTAAGTCCAAAGATTGTAAGTAAACTTGTAGAAATTATAACTATGTAGGGAGTAAACATTTTTCACCTTTGCGTAATAGTATTAGATGGCAAAACCATCGATATTTGTTGTTTTGTAAATGTATCAAGATTAGTTCTTAATTAAACTTTACGGTATTTAAAAAAAATATATAAAATATTATACCCCAAGGCTTACATTATTACAAGAATAAAATTTAAATATCTCAAAATTTTAAACAATAAAGTTTCCGCCATCATAAGCAAGTGGAATTTTATACACTTCTTCATATTTTGCCTTAACCAAAGAGAAGTTTTGTTCTAACATATCTTCAACGTTTTCCCTTTCGGTAAGCTTAGAATTTGGATAAATCGGTGGCATTACGTGAATAGTGTAATTTTGATTAGGAAAACCAAACTCGTCTACTCCGTCTACGGTTGTAAGGGTAGTAAAACAAGGAATAACCGGAACATTATTCTTAACGGCATACAAAAAAGCTCCACGCTTAAATGGCTTAGGCTTGCGATAATTCCACCACATAGATTGTTCGGGATAAACTAAAATATATTGCCCCCGATTAAGTAATTCCGTAAAAGCGGAATTAAAATTGCGCATTGTATGGATATTGCTACTCAAAGGCAAAGTGTAGTAATATTTTAACATATAGCCGACTGAACCCGGCATATTATAATTGCCTTCTCTTATAACAAAATTAAGACGTTTGTTTACTTTTGACTCTAAAACAGCGTTATAGACACAAATATTTTCAAACTGACTGAAATGATTGCTTGTTATAATTGCACCGCCGTCAACTTTTTTGAAATTTTCTGCGCCTTCAACTTTAACGTTAAATTTCTTTTTAAAAGTTTTGTTAAAGCGGTTGCCTAAAAAGACTGCTATTGCAGTCTTAATTTTTGTAGAAAATTTAACCTTTAAATAGTCAACGTCTTCGGGAAGCAAAGTTTTTGTAGGCGGGTCAGCCTCTACGTCAATAAAGAAATAATCTCCGCCTAGCCTCTCATATTCTTTTATCTTGTTGACTATGGCTAATCTTTCAAGATATTTATCGTTTTGTTGATTGTCACTCATAATTTAATGCCTTTAAGCAAAAACCATATCGCCGATTAAGTCGTCGTTGCTTTCAAGTTTAGGCTCTTGATAATTTTTTACTACTAATTTTTTGTAAAAAGTATGTTCAAGTTTACAAATACGCTTTGCTCTTAGTTTTAAATTAACGCTACCTAATTTGTCTTTACTGCGTTGTTCGTTGGTATATTTCTCTCTCTTTTGAAATAGTAAATCATAAAAAACAGTTTTTACGGCATATTGCCAAAAATATTTGTCATATTTAATGCCATAATACGTCCACGGTTTTTTAAATAACGCATAGTGTATTAAATTTAATTCGCCCTTGTAGCCGTCTTGAACACATTCTTTATTCCAACTCAATGGAATATATGTAACTTTATCTTTTGCAATAAAATTAAGATAATCTTGGTCTTGGGCAATCGTTTCAAATTTGTAAGTTTTTATCATTTGTATAAAGCATTGCTCAATGTCATATTCTCTAAACTTTTTTAAATTCATTACTAAAATACCGGCGTTAAAATATTTGCGATAGTCAAGCCCTAAGACTATTTTGGAATAATCTCTATATTCTTTTACGCTTGCAACGATTTGTTCGGGAATTGCGCCTAAAAAGTTGTCGCCTATTTCAACATTATAAAGTTTAGAAATGTCGCCTAAAACAACTATGTCGGCGTCAAGATACAATGCCTTGTCGTATTGAGGGAACAATGTTTGTATAAAAAATCTAAAATATGTTGTCTTTGTGTAATAGTCACGAGTGTCCAAAGCGTCGCAACAGCTAGCAAGCCTTTCGCATACGTTTACAAATTCTATCTCAAAATTATCACATTGATAAGAATAAATGATATCTTTGTTGGTTGTGTTCAAGCCATTATTTAGAATATACACGCTATACTTATTTTCTTGGTTTGCATTATCTATTAAAGAGCGTAGAGCAACTGTCAAATATGGAACATAGTTATCATCAACGGCAAAAAAGATAGGTATTTTGTTAGTTTTGATAATCATAATATAATCTCCTAAATAGTATTGTTGTTACATTAATACATTTTTGTGATATTTGCACGAAAATTCTTTTAAAATTGAGATACTCTTGAAAAACTATTATTATACTCAACTCTAATAATATTCGACCTGTGTTTTTATATCTACTAATAAGAGAATTTGCTTAAAATACCTCAAATTAGTTGCCAAAAACTCTATTTTAGCTATAATAGTTGTTATGGAAGATTTAAAAATAATAATTGCTGAAAACTTAATAGATTTGCGTAAGCAAAATAAAATGACCCAATCCGAACTTGCCGAACGACTAAATTATACGGATAAAGCAGTGTCAAAATGGGAGCACGGCGACGCCTGTCCCCCGATTGAGGTGCTTAGTGAAATTGCAAATATGTATAATGTCACTGTCGACTATTTAACGCATCGTGGCACTGTAAAAGAAAAGTCTGCATTTGTGCTTAAAAATAAGAAAAATAATAAAATTATTATTGCTTTGCTTGCCGTTTCGCTTGTATGGATACTGGCTACTATTTTCTTCGTGTATTGTAAAATAATAGGAAACTATGTATTCTGGCAAGTGTTCTTGTGGGCAATTCCGGCGTCTGCGACTCTACTTATAATTTTTAACGGCATTTGGGGAAGAAGAAAATATGGCGTAATTTACGTTTCTATCCATATTTGGTCGCTACTTGTATGTTTCTATATTCAATTTATAGCCTACAACTTATGGCCAATTTTTATACTAGGCGCTCCTGTTCAAATAGCCATTGTGCTTTGGTACAATCTTAAAAAACAATAGGCTTACCGTTTAGTCGATGTTGCGCTATTCGCCCCGTCTAGATGCCCTTTACGCCCTCAAACGAGCAAGTAATGATACTAATTTATGCAAAGGTTATAGATAAAGTAATTTTATTATATTGTTTTGATTATTTTAATTATAAATTATTATTTAAAAGTATTTTCAATTTGCCTCCCTTACGCTAGGAAAAACAAGTTTGATTATATAACATATTTAAGATTTTTGTTAGAAAAATTTTCGTCATAGTCTATTAGATATTTAATAAATTTTAATTTTTAAAAAATATCTCGGTCAATTTTGACCGAGATAAATTTTATAGTTTTTACTTTAATAAAAATTAAATTTCTTTTAAAGTTTAGTAAATTTAAATATTCTATGGCTTTTGAGCTGGAATATATTCGATTACGCCCATTAACTGCATTGGACCGGCAGAACCTCTAAATTCGAGCAAATCGCTTGTAGCCGAGCCTAAAAATGACTGTGTCATCATAGTGTTATACATAGTGATATAAGCGACTGTTTTTTCAGCGTTATTTTGTTGTTGTTGATAAACTCCAACAATAAATTGTTCTTTGGGCGTTAAGGTCAAACCTTGTTGCGCCTTGCCGAGAGCTGTTCTAACCTCGTTAGTTGCCGTAGCCACTGCACTTGCAAATGCTGTAACTTGCGAATATTCGTTTACAGGCGCCATAAACATTCCACCTTGTTTACGAGGGTCGTTATAATTGTAATCGGGAGTTGTGTTATCGCTATCAACTTGATAGTAATATGGTCTAGTAATATTGTAGGTTACTTTACCGTCGGCGCTAATAAATTTAATGTCCCAACAAGGGTTAATACCTGAGGCTGCGTTACCTGCTTCCCCCACGCCACATATAATAAAGTTAACCATTTCGGCGTTTGCCGAAGTTTTTATCGCTTGCATAGAGTTTGCGGTAAACAATTTAACATTATCGTTTAATGGTCCTTTAAGGGTTTGAGCGGCAGCGCTAAATCCACTTGCTACAAACCAAAGTTCTGTGCCTGATACCCAGTTATCAAAGGTATTGTCGCCTTTAAAAGTATAACGAGGGTCGCAAGAAAAGACTTTACCGTCAACAACCTTGTCGTATTGCGTTCCAAAATAGTCTTGTAGATTGATAAGCGGACCGCCAGCTCTTGATAAGTGACAGTTTTCGACCGTTGTATCATAACAGCCCCAAGTGCTTATGGCAAAAGCGTTTGTGTTATAAATTCGAGTGTTCTTTACAATACCGCTAGAATTTAGCACGGGTTCTCCACCGCCGTGATAACAAACACCGCTAGAACCTTCGGTTAATATACAGTTATTAACGTCAATGTCGCCATAGCCTTTAATGCAAATAAAACCGCTAGTTTCGTAGTAATGCTCATTTACGGGTTTGCCCCAGGCATCTGTGCCGTCGGGGCGTTTGTTGTTGCCGATAATCTTTAAATTATTAAAGACCATTTTATTCCAGTCGCCCGGTGCCGGCGAACGAGTAATGCCGGTAAGTTTGGCAGGATAAGTGCCGTCAGCCATAACAACCGCATTTTGGAAAATTGCTTGATAACTATTTGCAAGTTTGTTTGTCTTAACATCGCCAACAAATTCAGTAAATATACCGTGCGAAGCGTTACCGCCAATACCTTTTTCGCATACGCCTAAACGAGCAAGTCCCTTGCCGTCTACCGTAAAGTAATTGCCGTTTACAGTTATGGTATTGTCTTTGTTATCGCTAAATCTTACAAAGGGGTTGCAATTTTGCTCTTTTTGACTACCCATAGAGTTACCGTCGTTAGGTCTTGCGTGTCCTAAGGGTTTGTTTGTTTTAATATCTATAAGAAGATTTGCGGTGACTGTTTCTTCTACGCCGTCATCGGTTCTTGTAAAAGTAATGGTGGTTCCATCGATAGAACGAGTAACAACTGCATCGTCGTATGTGACTACGCCGTCTTTTGTAGCTTGATTGTAAACCTTTGTATAGTAATTTCCATTTTTTTCTTCAACAATATAGAAATTCTCTTTGTTGTCAAAATAAGTTCTACCTATGCAATTACATTCGCTTTCCTTATCCAAAAAGTTCTCGCTTGTGTGAGGGGTTGTTAGCAATAGCGAACGAAGTAAGTTTACAGTGTGAATTTCAAGGTCAAGGAAGCAAGTCTTCATACCTTCTTGGGTATAAACGTTATGACCGTCGTTGACTACAAAAGTCATAATAAGCGGAGTCATATTTGTTTGGTAAGTTGGCTTGATTGTAAGTTCAATATTCTTTCCAACAGCTAAGGCGTTAAATTGAATAGAATTGTTTGTAAGCGTAGCGTATTCGCTCATTGATTTGCTTACGCCGTCAACCTTAATTGTATAAGTTACGGGGAAAGCGTTAAATAAACCGACTGCAACGTTAAAGTCAGGAACAAATAAGTTAGCAGAACCAATAGTATATGGTACGGCTATCGTATCTAAGAAACCTAATTTGGTACTTTCCTTAACTAGATTATCAACGGTATCTTGATAATTTGAATAATTAGCGCCTTGTGTGAAAGTGGTAGAATAGTCGACAATTCTTACTTTCCAAATTGCGACTTTTTCGCCTTTTGTAAGTCTAATAATAGCGTAACCTACTTTACTTGCAACTAACTTTTCATTATCTTCAATTAAATCAATGCTATCTTGCGCTGTTTGAGCTAAAATTTCAATTTTTGCGCCCGTGCCAAAAGTATACTGCATTCCTTTAAACAATATAAAAGTGCTAGTTTCAACTACTTTTTGACCGATTAATTCGCCCGAACTAATTGGAGCGTAGGTTGACTCTTGTACCGTAAAAGTAAACGTTACGGGTTTACTATCTTTTCCGTTGCCTTTTGCTATAATTTCTATGGTATGTTTTTCGCCCAAAGCAAAGTTAGGTAAAGGAAAAATATTAATGGCGACAGTACGAGGTTCTCCGCCGTCTACTATTATTTGATAAGAAGTTGCCGAAGCAGATTTATCCCAAAATAGACTTCCTTCGCAATATTGAATATTTGTAACTTCGGCGTTAACAAATACGCTCCATTTTGCGTAAAGAGTAACGTCGCCGGTTGCTTTATCTGTTGCAAAGTTCCATAAGGTAGTAAATTTGTTGTCTTTATACCAACCATCAAAAGTATAACCATCTTTTGTAGGGTCGGCGGGTCTAATTAAAAGCGAGTCGTAACCAACGGTTGTTTTTTCTATTACCGTTCCGCCGTCCGTATCAAAGTTTGCGTCATAAATTTCGACTGCCCACTTTGCGTAGAGCGTTGTATCGGCATTTGGCATCGTGGTGAAAACATAAGGCTTTTCAAGTGTAATGTCGCTAAACCAACCTTGAAAAATATAGCCAACCTTGGTAGGGTCTGCCGGTTGAATAATGGTTTCGCTCTCAAAAGTCGTAAGCGAATCAACTATACTACCGCCGTTTGTTTCAAATTCGATAGTGTATTTGCTTAGCCACTTAGCGTGAATGGTTGTTGTTTTAGTTATGTTGTTAACATTTTTATCCAAAAAAGGTTGTGTCAAGCCGGTATCCGTAAACCAACCTGCAAACTTTTTGTCTGCTTTTGTGGGGTTAGCAGGCATTTGGAAATCTTTGGTAATCTCGATATCGTCTATGCTACTTCCACCGTTTGTATCAAACTTAATATAAGCTTTATCGTTACAAGCGCTTAGAACTAACGTAGATAACATTACTATTACTAACAATAGCGCAAGATATGATTTTCTTTTCATATTATTCTCCTATTAATTATTATTGTTATAAAAACCAAAAGTATTTACAATTGGTGAATTTTTAATTATATTGATATTATTTAGGCAAATGGGTCTATCGTGCCACCGCCCGGCGTCTTTGGAGCTAGCATAATTGTCGCAGATTTTTCCGAACCGTCGGCGCATTTAATTGTGATGGGAACACCGCCTTCGGGGACTTTGCCTTTGAGAAATGTTACTATCGCCATACCCTCTCCTGCTTGGGATACTGAAACTATATCATTGTAAGATGATGGAATGATGATATTTACATCGTGTGAAGTAACATTTTCTGGGGAAACAATCCAATAAAGCAAATACGTGCTACTTGCGTCTAACTCAACTTCAATTACGAGCTTGTCTTCTTCGTTAAGCTCTAATTTTTTACCGTTTATGTCCGTAAAATATATGTCCGTAGCGGTAACATTTTCGGGAAAATAGTCAGCCATTATACCAAACACCGATACAACGATAATGGATAAACAAAATACTACAAGAACTATTACTATAATTAATTTTCTATTCATATTTACATCTCCACTTCGTTGAAATACGCTTTAAGTCGATTGACAAAAAGATAAATTCTGGCAAGGAAAAATACTATTGCCAAAGCAAGAACTTTGTAGTAACCCATATTGCCGTCTTTTAAGCCAAAAAAGGTAAGTAGTCCTGCCGTTAAAAACGCAAGAGCAAGCCCTATCCAAACACTTTTTGTAGCGTTAGAGTTGTCAATTATTGTACCGGTTGCAATATATTCTTTAATTTTTGGATTGAGTAAGTCCATTTCAAACGACCAAAGAATATGCCCGATATTGATAAACATAAACAAAGCAAATATTAGCCAAATATAATTTTTGTCAAATGTAACAACAAAAGCTAAGGTTACACAAGTTACGCCTATCGCAACGGTAGAAAAAATCATATTGACTAAAACTTTTGCCCAAGCAATAACCGAAGTTTGACTAGGGACAGTTTTAAGTAAATAGAATTCTCCGCCTTCTACGCTTAACGCTGTTGCGCTTGCGGTATTGCTTGCTAAAATCATAGTAAGACCTAGGCAAACGTTAACTACAAGAATAAGCAAATTGCCAAATTCGCTAGCGCTAATAAGCGAGAATATTTTGTTTACCAAAAATAGTAAAAATGGCATAAGCAATAAATAGACAAAGTTTCCAATCATAAGATTAGAGTTACGAACGGTCATTTTAAGCTCTTTTTTAAAGAAAGTGCTAAATACTGTTTTACTAGGCTTAGAAGAAGTATGTCGTTTAGACTTGCTACTTATCTCAGCTGTTGCGCTTGCCAATCTAAAATACGTAGGCATTGTTACAAGGAAAACTAAACCGGCTAAAACTGCAATTACAGCTAAAACTATCAGTAGATTGATAAAAATATCTTTTCCAACTAAAAAGAAAGCGATATTGCAGTAAAACAAGCCAAAGGTATTAAACACAATTAAAAAGTTATTTATCTTCTTCAATACGGCTGAATAGTAAGCAAGAATTCTCAAATCTGGGGGCAGAGAATTTACAAAGGTAATTATGCCGTAAAAGACTAGGGAAAATATGCCTATTAAAATTAAACCGACAACTACCGGCTGAGACTTTAAAAAGTTGCCGATATAT
The DNA here is from genome assembly GCA_036654455.1 of Clostridia bacterium. Lineage (NCBI taxonomy): Bacteria > Bacillati > Bacillota > Clostridia > Clostridia bacterium. The sequence goes on from JAVVRZ010000001.1 coordinate 291,028, forward strand.
ACTGCGGGCAAGCTCAACAAGGCGCCGATTAAACAATTTATTAGCGGAAGAATACCTACTACAACAAACATATTGAAGAAATATATTAGGCTTAGTCCCTTTGCGTTAAATATGCCAAAGGCAAGTAAAAACGGCAGTATAGACATTAAATTCTTTAATAAATCTAGTATATAATATACGGCTATTTTACTTATAAATACTTCGTTATGCTTTGCAGGATAACTTAATAGCAAGGCGTTATCTTTACTTAGATACAGCGTGTTCATTAAACCGGTCATACAAGTGATAATGCTTAGAACTTGGGTAAAAATTATGGTAAAAAGCATTAAACTCTCCGAAACAGGCACATGAATAAAGTTTTGCACTAGAAATAGCACAAGATATATTACCGCAGTAATAAGCATAAAGATAATTAGCTTAAACAACATTTTAAGCCAAAACTTCTTTTTGTTAGATATCAAAGATACGTCGAGCCTATCGCCTAACTGCATCAGTGTTAGAATTTTTAATCTTCTAAACATTAATATCCTCCGCAGGCTTTTTCATTTCTTCTGCGCCTTCGACATATTGTAGGTACATATCTTCTAGCGAAACATTTTGTTGTTTAAGGTCGGCGATTGAATGAACGCATTGTAATTTGCCTTTTTTGATTATGGCGATACGGTTGCAAATCTTCTCAACTACTTCAATAACGTGACTTGAAAAGAATACTATATTGCCTTCGTCTGCGTGCTGACGCATACATTCTTTTATTTGCCAAGCGCTAGTCGGGTCAAGACCGGTTAAAGGTTCGTCAAGTATCCAAACCTTAGGGTTGTGTATAAGGGCGGCAATTACGGTAACTTTTTGTTTCATTCCGTGAGAATAACCCTTAATCTGTCGGTCTATATCGTTTGTTAACTTAAACAAATCAAGATATTTAGTTAGTCGGGCTTGTCTATCTTCTCGGCTAACTTGATACAAGTCGGCGACATAATTAATGTATTCTCTACCCGTTAACCTTTCGTATACTGCGTGATTATCAGGCACGTAGCCAATTAACATTTTTGCCGGAAGAGGTTGTTTTTGTATATCATAACCGCAAATCTCAATAGCGCCCGATGTTATTGTTTGAATGCCAACCAAACTCTTAATCAACGTAGACTTGCCCGCTCCGTTATGACCTAAAAAGCCAAAAACTTCGCCGTCGTTTATTTCTAGGCTAAAATCGTCTACGGACTTAAAATTATTATTAGAATATATTTTAGTAAAATGACTAATCTTTATCATATTTTTACCTTCCTCGTTTAGCGGTTGACTGTTTTTCAAATTTATTTTGCTTGCATTTGCTATTCCAAGCAAATCTGCCTTAGCTTTGCGTTTACGTATATACAAATCATACCAAGAGTCAGCAACTCTAAATAGCGAAGTGTAGGCAAACCAAGTTACAAACATTAAAACGATGTAGCCGACATAAATAATTAGCCAGTATAGCGGAAAAACTGTAAAACTTAGTCCCCAAAACTCAAATGTATAAGTAAACAACCTTTTAATCGATATTAAAAAGGTAAATTTTTCAGCTAAAAATTCGCTATTTAAAAAGAAATAGTCTACCGATCCATAGTTGCTAAACCAAGGGTTGATAATGCACATACCTAAAAAATAGGCGGTAAATACAAGTATAGCTCCCCTAACCATTTTAAAAGTCGGTCTGGGAAAAATATGCAAAGCAACGCCCATTAATGGCAACATAAAGACATAGAGATGTTCGTACCAAAAGTGCATAGCGCCTAAGGAAAATGCGTCGGTAGTTACGCTAGGCATAGCAAGAGCGCACAAAGCTCCTAAAACATTGACTAGATAGTTAAAGTAAAACAATTTTTTTACCTTAAATAACATAGCTATAAGCATAAGTATTACGGCAAGATTGCACATGTGAAGGGGCAAACGCTCAACGCTAAACGCAAAGTCATAAGTAGAAAAATATAGCATAAAATTGCTAACCGCTAAACTTACTACTAAGAAATTTCTTGTTTGATAGTCTTTTTTTCTAAATAACATATAGAGCGTTAACGGTGCGAGAAAAGCGAAGTACAAAACTAATCTATGCTCAAAATCAAAACTTTTAAGAACGTACCCCGCAGGACCTAGTAAATTAAATAGGGTTGACATAGGAGCGACCATAATCGTAAATAAAGCGATAAGAGCCGACATATAACCTAATTGTCTACCAAAAGATGCAAAATCTTTGCTAATAATTTTTTGATACAAATAGTAAACGCTAAGCCCAAAAATTAAAGCTGTTTCTAATATAAACTCATAGGTAAGATAATTTGTATAGCTAAATTCGCCTGCGATAGCCTGCATATTTGCCGAAAAGAATATAATATTGAAAAGGGCTACAAGGGGCGTGACAAAGGAAACTATGTTTTTAAGAGGTTTGATGTCAAAAAAAGTGACAAGCAAACACGAAAGTATGCTTATCGAAGTAAGTACTCTCAAAAAGACATAGAAAAGGTTGCCGACAACGCCAAACATTCCTTTTAACGCTTCAACATTATCAAACGGTTCGCCATAAGCGAATATTCTAAAAAAATACACGACGGCCAAAGCTATGCTTACGCCACGTAGTATCCATTGAATTCTGTTAGGTTTGTATTTAAGCAATACTATTAATACAGTAGCTAAACTACAACCAAAAAAACTCGTAAGTAAATATGCCATACTTCAATCCCTTATTTAATTGTTTGCCAAAGTAGATGAGTTTCAAAACATCAAACTCAATATTTGTAAAAAATATTAAAGTTTTAATGCTTATTGCTAAATAAAAAATATCTGTAAACTAAGCGGTCTAAATTGTAAGAGAACTGTTAATTAAGAAAATTTTTCTTGAAAAATTGTTCTTAGTACTAGCTTTTGTAAAAAATTTAAACGTTGCAAATTTATTACCAAAATAAATATTCAACTTATATGAAACGATATATATAATATTAAAACAAAATTTTACAGTAATAAAGAATAGAGCTCCCGTTAACACTATATTTATAAATAATATAAGTTTATCAAGCCCTATTGTAAGCGCAGTAACTAGAAAATTGTAAAATGCAAGAAATTGAGCGCTGTCAATAATCATATTTGTATGATTGAAAAAATAGAGTTTTGCGCATTGAGAAACAATATACGTGCTAATTAGCGTAAAATTGCGTATGTGAAACAAGCGTGAAATATTCCATAACGCTTTAAGCATAAAGGATAGAAGAGCAATTACGGCAAACATAATTAAAAATAGTAGCGTTAATATAAATGAAATATTAGTTTCCATACTCTCTCCTTTAACAATAATTGAGTCAAGTATAGCAAAATTAGATGAAAATTGCAATATGTTTATATAAAAATTTTGTCAATAATACAATAATATAATTACCATTGTTAAGATTTGCTATTAAAAATCACAATTCGACAAACATTTTTACTAACAAAATGCGTATTTTAGCAATATTATAGTGATTAAAAATGACATTGATATCTCTTTTTTAAAAAAATATGTGATAAAACTATATTTATCTTTAACACAAAAAAATTGCCCGTAAAAACGGACAATTTTTACATTATTTGTAATGTTTAATCGTATTCGCCCTGCGTAGTCTGCTTGATTATTTCTTTTGCTTCTCGCTCGCCTTCATTTAAAAATTTACATTCCTTAGGACTGATATATGTAAGCAAAGTCAGTAATTCGGCAAAGTGAACTTTTTCTTCGTCTCTTATGCTTTTCCATATTGCCCTTGCCGCAGGATTGTCAGTAGAGCGATAATGCAAATCATACTGATTAATCGCTTCAAGCTCCCCTCTCATATCCTCTCTAATTGCGCTCTCTAATTGCGCATTGTCAAACTCTTTCAAATTTTACCTCCCGTTTATTTTATTATATGGCGTAAAAACTAAAAGGGTTTGTTTAAAAGTTGAACTATCGAGTTTGTTTTAAGTAGCGTAAAGCTTTTACATTACGGGAAGAACTATGCCTTGAACTATCATAAAGTATAGCAATACCGATACAACGTCTACTATTGTGGTAATTATTGGCGACGCCATCAAGGCTGGGTCGAGTTTACATTTTTTGGCAAGTATAGGTAAAGTACAGCCTAACAATTTTGAAAAGATTGCTACGATAAATAGCGTTATTCCAAAAGCAAGCGTTAGCAACCATACCTGAGCGCTTGTAGCGACTTTGTGAGCGTACATAATCCATATAATAGGAACGTTGACAATAGCAAGGGTTAGTCCTACTAATGCGCCTACGCAAAATTCTCTAAACATAATTTTAAATATGTCTTTTGGCTCTACCTCGTCTAAGGCGAGAGCTCGAATAATTAATGTGCTACTTTGAGCCCCGCAGTTTCCACCGGTATCCATAAGGCGAGGAATAAAGGCTACTACTAAGGGTAAGGCAACAAAGACATTCTCGTAATGAGTAATAACTAGACCGGTTAAAATACCGCTAACCATAAGTATAAGCAACCAAACTATGCGGTTGGCAAATTGCTTGATAATTGGAGTCTTCATATAAGACTCTCCGCTAGGAAGTAATGCGCCCATCTTATGGATATCTTCGGTCGCTTCTTGTTCTAGTACGTCCATAGCGTCGTCGACAGTTACTATGCCTACAAGTCTAAGCTCGTTGTCAACAACCGGCAATGCCACAAAACCATATTTTGCAAGCTTCTTTGCGACTTCTTCTTTATCTTCAAAAGTATTCGCATAGACTATTTGAGTATTCATAATCTTGCCAACTAAGTCGTTCATATTTGCTAGCACCATTGAACGAATAGTGCACAGCCCCATTAAGTGTCTTTGTTGGTCGGTGACGTAACAAGTATATATGGTTTCTTTGTCAATGCCTGTTATGCGAATACGCTCGAAAGCTTCGGCTACCGTCATTGTAGATTTAAGGCTGACAAACTCGGTTGTCATTATTGCGCCGGCGCTAGAAGAAGGATATTTCAAAAGTTCGTTGACTTCTTGCCTTGTTTGTTCGTCGGCTACGGCGATAATACGTTTTGCTACGTTAGCCGGCATTTCTTCGATAATATCTACTAAGTCGTCTACGAATAATTCGTCAAATACAGCTTTAAGTTCGGGGCGGGTAAAGCCTTTAATCAACATTTCTTGAATGTGACTATCTAACTCGACAAAAGTTTCTGCGGCAAGCTCCTTAGGCAATATCCTAAAAAGTATAATTTGACTGTGGGCATCAACGTCGGTAATAATCTCGGCGATATCTGCCGCTTGCAAACAAATTAGTCTAGGTCGAGCTTGGGCAAATTTCTTCTCTTCGATTAATTGTAACAATTCTTCCATATTTTCACCTCCTGAATATAACAAAAACCCTGCCGAAAGGCAAGGTTAAAAGCAAATTAAAAGGCAAAATACACTTAAAAACGTATTACCACCATACAAGCTTTAGTATCAAAGGGCGATGAAGTTGCATTAGACTATGCCTTGGTTTCGACATTGTCTGCTAACCTGCGATAAGTGTCTCCACTTGTTTGCGGCAGCAACCCGTATCCCTCTGGTAACCTTACCTACCGGAGTATTTATTTCTTTCATTATATATGTACGCTTAAAATTTGTCAAGTGATACAATAACAAAAACCTTTTTAACTTTCTTGTTTACTGTTTACTTTACAAGCTTTGCTTTTACACTATCATTATAACAATTAATTGCGCATTGTATACGTATGAATTTGTCAACTTAAAAAGAAACTTTGCGAGAGTAATTTAAAAGTATATTGACATTTGACTTTTTAGTGTTATACTTCTATTAATAGCTATAACAAATCATAAGGAGAGCATATATGAGAGCAATTTTTTTCGTACTTAAAAATCAACGTTTGCTTACCCCCTTGCTCAATGAGTTAGAAATTAACGGTATAACCGGCGGTACTCTTATAAATAGCAAAGGTATGGCAAAACAAATGGCAAAGATTAGCGAATTACCTATATTTGGCTCTTTGCATCAACTGCTTAACGACGAGGAATACGACGATACCTCGACATTAATTTTTATCGCCGACGAAGTTAAAGAAAAAATAATTCTTTCGGCAATCGAAACTATCGTTGGAAAACTTGACCAACCAAATAGTGGTATAATATTTGCTATGCCGGTCGATTACACAATAGGACTTAAATTTTAAATTACAAAATATTTAAATTTTTTGCATTTCAAATTTTTGAAAAAGATAAGACAATAAAATAGAAGTGCTAATTTTTGAAAAAGATAAGACATTATAATAGAAGAAGGACGGGAAAATATGAACTTTTCACCGTCCTTCTTTTATTTATTGGAGGCTATTTGCTTATAGCAGAATACATACTAGACTGCCCCTGCCTTCGTTAATAATTCTGCCGACGGTTTTGCGGATTTTTTCTTGCGCTTCGACTGGCATTGACATCAATTTCGTTTGCAAACCTTCCCTTGCAAGGCTAGACAAACTCTTTCCAAACATATTTGTATCCCATATTCCCTTTGGATTGTTGTCAAATTGCGAAAGCAAATACTGACTTTGTTGTTGAGTGCCTACAAGCGGATTTACTTCGGTTGAAACGTCGACTTGCATAATGTGCAAACTTGGCGCAATGGCTTTGAGTTTGACGCCGTATCTACCATTTGACTTAGATATTTCGGGTTCGGCGCATTCCATTTCTTCAACTTGTGGCATAACTATGCCGTATCCGGTCGCTTTAACCGAGTCGAGAGCGTCTTTAATATGGTCGTATTGTTGTTTGCCATAGGCGCATTCGGTTACAAATGACATTAAAGAGAATTCGTCGTCAATGCTTCTTCCGGCTTGTTTGCTTAAACAATCATAAAATAGCTTTGGTTCGGCTTTGACGGCATAATTTACCGTTCCATCGCCCATATTCATATTGTCTACGTCGATTTGCGCAAGTTGACTGTCGCTGATAAATTGGCTTGTAAAGCTATTAGCGTCGCTCATTTTACGCATTGAAGCAACACAAGCTTTAAGTTTGTCAATAATGCTACAAATTAAAGGGTGGCTAGGCGGTAAAGTTTGCATCCACTTAGGAACGCTAATCGCAAGTTTTCTAATTGGAAATTCTTCAAGAACTTTTTCTAAAATTTCTTCTATTTGCTTAGTAGTAATATTGATTAAATCTACGCAAAGTACGTTAACATTATACTTTTGTCGAAGTTGATTTGCTAAATTTTGGCACGCTTCGTCTTGCGGGCGTTTACTGTTTAACAAAACAATAAATGGTTTGCCTAAATTTTTAAGCTCTTTTATAACTTTTTCTTCGCTAGAAACATAATTTTGCCTAGCTATGTCGGTAATTGTGCCGTCAGTTGTTACAACTACGGCAATATTGCTGTGGTCTTGCACGACTTTTTTAGTTCCTATTTCGGCGGCTTGTTCAAATGGCATAGCGTCCTTTGACCACGGAGTTTTTACAAGCCTTGAATGTTGGTTTTCTTCGTGTCCCATAGCGCCGTCAATTAAATAGCCGACGCAATCAATTAGTTTGGCGTTTACCTGCATTTTTTCGCCGATTGTCAGTCGAACAGCCTGCGCCGGCACGAATTTAGGCTCGGTTGTCATAATCGTTCGGCCTTCGGCAGATTGTGGCAACTCGTCGGTAGCTCGGGCAAGGTCTGCCTTGTCGCTAATTTTTGGCAAAACGACCTTCTCCATAAATTGCGAAACAAAGGTACTTTTACCCGTTCTTACCGGACCTACCACGCCTATATAGATATCGCCCTTAGTTCTCTTTGCAATATCTTGGTATATATCATACTGCATTTGTCAACCCTCCCAAAAATAACTTATCACTTGTTAATTTTATGTAGGCAAAAGTTAAATATAGAACTACATTATAAAAAAATCTAAAACAAATAAGAAAAAACAGCCTTAAATAATTAAGGCTGTTAAAATATGCCGATAAGTAATAAAACATATTTAAATTGTTAGATATTGTCTGGTAAGTCTTAGAATAATTAAAGTTTAAACAAAATTAGCTAAAACAAAAATTATTCGTCCTTTTCGTTACCGCCTCTAATTACTATTCTAAGCGGAGTACCTTGAAGGTCAAAAGTCTTACGCAAATAATTAGTTAAATAACGCTTGTAAGAAAAGTGCATAAGCGTAGGCGTATTTACAAATATTACAAAGGTAGGCGGACAAACGCTAACTTGGGTAGCGTATTTAATCTTTAACCTCTTACCGGCTTTACTTGGAGGTTCTACCGACGACACAGCGTCGCCAATACAATCGTTAAGTAGACCTGTCGTAGCTCTAAAATTAGCCTTAGCAAAGACGTAGTCAATTTGCTCCCACAGTTTGCTAACTCTTTGTCCGGTAAGCGCCGAAGTAGTGGTTGCGATAAAGTAATCCATAAAAGCAAGGTCGGCTTTAAGCTGATTGTTAAATTTATTTACGGTGTTAGAATCTTTTTCGATTGTATCCCATTTATTTATAACAACTACGCTAGGCTTGCCTTGTTCGTGACAATATGCGGCTATTTTAACGTCTTGTTCGGATATTTCGCTAGAAGCGTCAATTACAATTAAGCAAACGTCGGCTCGACGAATTGAGGCAAGCGAACGAACTACGCTATATTGTTCGATAGTCGAGTCTTCGATAGAACGTTTACGCCTAATACCTGCGGTGTCAATCAAAGTGTAATTTTTGCCGTTTACGGTCACTCTTGTATCGATGCTATCTCGGGTTGTGCCTGCAATGTCGGTAACTATTGAACGGTCGTAACCTAGCAATTTGTTTACAAGCGAAGATTTGCCCACGTTAGGTTTGCCAACAACGGCTACTTTAACATTTTCTACCGTGTCAACAGGCTCGACGCTAGGCAAGTGTTCAAGAACCTTGTCGAGAAGTTCGCCTAGACCTAGCTTTTGTTCGGCAGAAATTGGTATAGGCTCGCCCATACCTAAGCCGTAGTAATCGCATAAGTTAAGGGTAGAGA